>NZ_JAVJNG010000150.1:0-270 GCF_038806185.1 Domibacillus sp. 8LH
CTGTTTACCTGAGTGAGTATGCAACCGACAAAGTTAGAAGAGTTTTAAAACCTATACTTGAAGTGCTAGCAGGAATACCTACGATTGTTTATGGTTTCTTTGCTTTCACCTTTGTAACCCCTGTACTAGAAAAGATTATTCCTACACTGGAAGCAACAAACATTCTAAGTCCAGGAATTGTAATGGGAGTTATGATTATTCCGATGATCGCCTCCCTATCTGAAGATGCAATGACTTCTGTACCCAATGCGATGCGCGAGGGTGCATTAG
>NZ_JAVJNG010000151.1:0-270 GCF_038806185.1 Domibacillus sp. 8LH
CCTGCGCGGCGGGAGCGTCGGCGGCCGGGGCGGCCGGCGTGTCCTGTGCCCAGGCGGCGGGCGCAAGGGCTAGGCCCAGAGCCATGACGCAGAGGGGTTTCAGTTGCTTGCTCGACATGCGCGATCCTGTCCTCACATTATGTCGAGCGCGCTGTAGCACGCCCGCCCCACAGTGTCAGGTGCCAAATGCGCGAGGGACTGCGGGCGGCGGGGCCTCGCCCCTGCAATGAGGCCCCGGGGCGTAGGGGGGCCCGGGGCGTAGGGGGGGGG
>NZ_JAVJNG010000152.1:0-270 GCF_038806185.1 Domibacillus sp. 8LH
CCCGCTATGTTTCATATGAATCGCTCCACTGTGGGGTCCCCACCGTTCCATTTGCACGTTGCCTATCCAGCCTAAAGGGACGCTAGGAAACATCACATGCTCCCCCATTTGCCGCAATAGCTGCGCCTTCTCGTTCGTCGAACGAAACAGCGTCCGCCTGCTGTCGGCAACCAGCTCGCTATCCCCATAAATCGGCCGCATATCCATGGCGATAAACAAAAAGCGGATATCATTAGGAAGACAGCCGCTTATATACATCTTGATCTGTTG
>NZ_JAVJNG010000153.1:0-270 GCF_038806185.1 Domibacillus sp. 8LH
GCTACGCTCTACAACACTAGTATCAATGCGACGGCAACGATCACAAACTTCACCAGTTGCACGAGCAACAGTAAAGGCAAGATCATCAACTTCTACCGCTGATGCAGGAGCAACTTCGGAGGTAACTGTCAAATCAGATACAATCAAAAGTTGAGCAAGGTCAGCATTTAAGCCTTCCAAGAATGACTTGGTTTCAGCTGAGACATAGGCTGTCAAATGCGCTTCAAGTGACTTACCAATCACTTTTGCATTACGCGCTTCTTCCAAGGC
>NZ_JAVJNG010000154.1:0-270 GCF_038806185.1 Domibacillus sp. 8LH
GATGAAGGCGGGCCCGCCGGGGCCGGAGTTCAGATATTTGTAGGTGCAGCCCACCGCGAAGTCCGCGCCCTCCTCGGCCAACCGGACGGGCAGGGCGCCGGCGGAATGGGCGAGATCCCAGATCGCGAGCGCGCCCGTAGCATGGGCCCGGGCGGTGAGGGCCGCCATGTCGTGCCTCCGCCCGGTGCGGTAATCCACCTCGGTCACGAGGATCGCGGCCACGCCTTCGTCGATCGCATCCTCGAGCGCCTCGGGTGCCGCCACGCGCAG
>NZ_JAVJNG010000155.1:0-270 GCF_038806185.1 Domibacillus sp. 8LH
GAACAAGATTTAAGTAAATCTTTTTGATGTAATATTTCCAATACTCGCTCAACAACAGGCTTCTCAAAATGTGCATCAAAAATTCTAACACCATTTTCCACAATAACGGCACCCACTTCAGAAACAATGGTCATATGATTTGCCTCTTCCGTAAAAAAGGAACGAATCTGTTGGTATTGGTTTCCAGAAATGGCCGCTACTCTAATCCCCTGTTCTTGTAGTTGTTTAAATATTCTCTTGAATCTTGAACGATCATAATCGTTTTGTGAG
>NZ_JAVJNG010000156.1:0-270 GCF_038806185.1 Domibacillus sp. 8LH
GCGCTGAACCGCTCGCCGGCGATGAAGGGCGTATCCGAGACCGCGTGCTCGAGCGTGGCCACGGCCCGGTCGAAGTCGCCGTAGCCCACCATCACGGTCCGCTCCGGCGGGATCTGCACCCCGAGCGCCCGGTCGATCACCGCCGCCTCGAAGGGGCCCGCGGCGAAGAAGGGCCAGGGGTGGTAGGGGGCCCGGTTCTCGGGCACGAGCCCCGCTTCGGGGAAGGCGTCCGCGAGATAAGCGCAGATCGCGGCCGTCTCGGTGATGACC
>NZ_JAVJNG010000157.1:0-269 GCF_038806185.1 Domibacillus sp. 8LH
CCTCTTTAGGCATATCAGGATGGCGTACGATGTTATGAGGGCTACCAATTAACTCACTTTTATCAAAGCCGCTAATTTTTACAAATGCATCATTGCAGTGAAGAATTTTTCCTTTCAAATCTGTAGTCGTAATGAGCTTCTCATCTTTAGAAAATGTTTTCTCTTGATTTGTCACTGGCATATTTTGGCGCATAGAAAAGCTATCCTTGAAACTTTATATAAAGGTAGTTTTAGATAGAAACCAATTTATCTTAACTTAACCATAAGAT
>NZ_JAVJNG010000158.1:0-269 GCF_038806185.1 Domibacillus sp. 8LH
CATCCGGCCCCGCGTGCCGCCGGCAAGGCTGCTGGCCGGAACGAAGGTCGACAGGGGTGCGAAGAGCCGCAGAGCGCGCAGGTGCCGCGGGCGGAATGGGGGGTCACGGTGGAAATCCCTCAGGGTCGCCCCCTGCTTACGCGGCGGGCGAGAGGCTGCCAAGCGCGAGCGGCACGCCGGCACCAGTCTGTCGTTCTCTTCCGGGATGAGCACCGGCCTCTGACGCGGGCCGTCAAGTGCGGGCAGCAGCACGTCGACCAGCCCCGGCC
>NZ_JAVJNG010000159.1:0-268 GCF_038806185.1 Domibacillus sp. 8LH
GTTCAGCGGGTGAGCGCTGCATGGCTGCAGCCGTTGTAGCAGTAGAAGAAAGCATTGCCGATGAGTTTATCGCAAAATTAAAAGAAGCAGCCGACAATATCCAAATTGGCAACGGTTTAGATGACGGCGTATTCCTTGGCCCAATCATCCGCGAAAATGCGAAACAGCGTACAATCGGCTACATTGAAGCCGGTATCGAGCAGGGTGCCACGCTTGTGCGTGACGGCCGCGAAGACGAAGCCGCAAAAGGAGATGGATACTTCCTTGG
>NZ_JAVJNG010000015.1:0-88838 GCF_038806185.1 Domibacillus sp. 8LH
GGGATTGAGTTCCATAAAGATGAAGTCGGCTATGCCCTGTCCAAGGGAATGTTTGATGAAGGAATCCTTGTAGCCGGCACCCTGGTGAACTCAAAAACAATCCGGATTGAGCCGCCATTGACCATCACAAAAGAAGAGGTAGACAAGGTAGTCGCTACATTCAAGAAAGTCCTAAATACACTGTAAATTTAGCTGTTTTTATCTGATGTATTTAAAAAGAATTTTGTTTTAAAGCTATTGATCCAGCCGCCTGGTACACTGCAGACTCGCTGTACTGGGTGGCTTTACTTGGAAAGTAGAGGTTACATGATGGATAGTATGTTATTTCTCATCCCAGTTCTTCTTTCAATGATTTTAATTTTGATTTGAGTAAGTACGCAGATCAAAATTTAAAATTATTGGAGGAATAAAAAATGAAATATCCACTATCGCCAGAAGTAAAACCCGAATTTTGTACAACCGGTTCTTTTGTCAGACTTCCTGAAAAGAAAGAAGGCGCGAAGCTTGCCATCCTTGGCATGCCGTTTGACACCGCGGCGTCCTTCCGGGTAGGGGCACGCTTTGCTCCTCAAGCGATTCGCCAGGCGTCGATGACACTATTTCCATATCATCCAATCCATGAAGTATACCCGTTTGAAGATACAAATGCGATTGATATCGGAGATGTATCGGTAATTCCGCACAACATTCACAAGAGCTATGAGCTTATGGAAGAGGCAGTACGAGGACTAATGGAGAAAGGCATAATCCCTATTGGGCTGGGTGGAGACCATTCTGTTACACTTGCCAGTCTGCGTGCAGCCGCAAAAGTGTATGGACCAGTTGCTATGATTCATTTTGATTCTCATACTGATACATGGGACACGTATTATGAAGAAAAGTACTGGCATGGATCTCCTTTTATCCGTGCTCACGAGGAAGGGCTGCTTGACCCTGCAAAGGTATTTCAGATTGGCATTAGAGGAACATTAAATCATCCGGGAGATGTCACTGAAAGCCGTGATTTAGGTTATAACGTAATCACCACAAATGAACTTCAAAAAAGAGGTTTCGATAGTGTCCTGAAAGAGATGAGAGAAGTCATCGGAGATACTCCCGTCTTTTTAACCTTTGACATTGATTTTGTGGACCCATCCTGTGCACCTGGAACGGGAACATTGGAAGTCGGAGGGTTTAACAGCAGAGAAACGCTACAAATGATCCGCTCACTGACTGGGTTCAACTATATTGGATTTGATGTAGTGGAAGTGCTGCCGCAATATGACCAGTCACAAATTACAGCCCTATTAGCGGCCACTATTGTGCATGACTTTGCGAGCCTGGCTGCGTTACAAATAAAAGAAAAGAATAGATAATACAAAAAAGAGGGTATATACCCTCTTTTTTGTATGAGGAAAGGAGGCATATAGTTAAAAAGGAATAATCATACAAATCAAAGTATTTTTTTAATAAACATCTTAGTTTGCGCATGTTAAATTTTATATAGTAAAATGAATGAAGCTCATTCGCTTATAGGAGGTAACGATGGCTCATCTAAATGAAAAGTACGATAAAATTTTGCAGGCTGCGATAGAAGTCATTTCCGAAAAGGGCCTAGACAAAACAACAGTCTCCGATATTGTTAAAAAGGCGGGCATTGCACAAGGTACCTTTTATCTTTATTTCCGTTCTAAAAATGCGCTTATTCCAGCAATTGCTGAAAACCTGCTGACTCATTCGCTTAAAAAAATAAAGCAGGAAGTGGTTGGTACATCTGACTTTTGGGAGAAGTTAGAGGTTTTTATTAGTGAAACATACCATATTACAGATGAATATAGAGATGTGCTGGTACTATGTTATTCCGGCCTTGCATTTGATTACTCATTAGAAACATGGGAAGCTATTTATAAACCGTATTATGAATGGTTTGAAGAAATTTTACATAATGCTATTGAAGAAAAAGAAATTATAGGTAACTTTAATGTAGAGTGGACAGCAAAGATGATTATTAATCTGGTAGAGAATGCTGCAGAGCGTTTCTATATAGCAAAGGATCAAAACATGGGATTAGAAGAAACGAAAAAAGAGCTTTTCGAATTCCTCAAAAGGTCTTTACTGTTAAAAAGCTAGGCAGGTGACCATATTTAAAATAATACCGAGCAGTTAGAGGGCGGGGTACTGCCTTAAAAATAATATATTGCTTAGCCGCTCATTATCATTTAAATAAGATATAAGGACCTTACTTGCAACATAAAAAAGGAACAAACACTTTATTGTGTTTGTTCCTTTTTGGTATCGTTATTCTCCACATTCAGAGACAAGCTCATTTTCTAATACATATTTCTCTCCAAGATCAGTTAAATGAATATTACCCCACCAGATCCTAGTTACATTATTATTGTAAACCGGGTGGAAAATCCCTCCTTTAGAAAAAGCATCGTGGACAATCTCTATATAGCTTTGCTCTTTTAGAGATTTCAAGTAATAAGCTGTTTCTTGGATCCTGTCCTCTTTTTGAAAACTTAAACTGTTAGTGCCAATCTCTTTCTTTTTAACGTCTCTGTTAAATAGAAATCTTAGCACTTCCAGTTCTTTATTTTGCTCATGCATGATATTTCCTCCTTCTAAAACATCATTAAGCTTGATACCATGAAGCAAAGCTTTTTTCTGCAGATTGGTCATGTAAGACTTCAGCAATTGGCGTATAAGAATAGTTATGAGCCTCAGCAACAGCTTTATACGTTACAAATCCATTTACAGCGTTAATTCCTTTTGCAAGCGCACGATTATCAGCGGCAGCCTGCTTATAGCCTTTATTGGCAATCTGAACACCATAAGGGATCGTCACATTGGTCAGCGCCATGGTAGAGGTACGAGCGACTGCGCCTGGCATATTGGCAACTGCATAATGAACCACTCCGTGTTTTTCATACGTTGGATCGCTGTGTGTTGTGATATGGTCAATCGTTTCAATGGATCCGCCCTGGTCAATGGCAACATCTACAACGACAGAACCCGGCTGCATCGTTTTGATCATCTCCTCTGTCACTAACTGAGGAGCACGGGCGCCTGGGATCAATACAGCGCCTACTACTAGGTCTGCTTTCTTTACCGATTCTGCGATATTGTAGCTGTTGGAAGCGAGTGTTTTGAGGCGGCCCTGGAACATATCATCGAGCTGGCGCAGACGGTCTGTATTGACATCCAAAATCGTTACATTTGCGCCAAGTCCAACAGCCATTTTCGCTGCATTGGTTCCGACAATACCTCCGCCAATGACCACGACTTCTGCTGGAGATACGCCTGGCACGCCGCCCATCAGCACGCCTTTTCCACCTTTCGGATTTTCAAGGAAATGAGCACCGATCTGGATCGACATTCTTCCCGCTACTTCACTCATTGGTGTTAATAAAGGAAGGGCCCCGTTTTCCAGCTGGATTGTTTCATAGGCAATAGCTGTTACTTTCTTGTCAACCAGCGCTTTTGTTAATTCTGGTTCCGGTGCAAGGTGCAGATACGTATACAAAATCAGCCCTTCGTAAAAATACTGATACTCTTCTGCAATGGGTTCTTTTACTTTAATCACCATTTGCGCAGACCAGGCTTTCTCAGCGGTAGACACAATGGACGCACCAGCGTCCATATAGTCCTGATCGGTAAATCCGCTGCCGAGTCCTGCGCCGGTTTCTACCCAAACTTCATGGTTGCTCTTTTTAAATGCTACAACACCTGCTGGCGTAATCCCCACACGGTTTTCATTGTTTTTAATTTCTTTTGGCACACCGATAATCATATTTATTCTCTCCCTTTATGTTTTTCAATTTATTTTATATGTGTTGGTTTATTAGGATTTTTTAGCTGTGAAAACAATTGAAGCACCGGCCTCTAGGCAGTCCTGGTCCATGAATCTGCTGCCTAACTCTGCACACGTTTCAACCCAGCCTTCGTAGTTATTTCTTTGAAATGCAGCAGCCCCAGTTGGCACAATTTTTACGCGGGTTTCGTTATCTTTCATTTCTTGTGGCACACCGACAATCATGTTGAGTCTTCCTTCCCGTTGTTTAAGCTTTTGCTTAATCTATGAGTTTGGTCATTTAAACAGATGAATTAGTTTTGATTGAATACAATTAATTTTTGCTCGGTCATTTCTTCAATGGCGTACTTCACACCTTCGCGCCCAATTCCACTTTCTTTTACTCCTCCGTATGGCATATGGTCTAAACGGAAAGTTGGAATGTCATTTACGATAACGCCTCCGACATGAAGCTGCTGTGTAGCCTTAAGTGCTGTATAGATATTTTGTGTGTAAATGCCTGCTTGCAGTCCATATTTTGAATCATTTACAAGTTCTATGGCTTCATCAACGGATGAAAACTTATTGATCAAAACGATAGGGGCGAATACTTCCTGGCAGGAAACTTTTAATGTTGGATCAACTTCAAGAAGTACAGTTGGATACAAAATATTATTCTTGGTCTGTCCGCCTGTTGCTAGTTTGGCTCCTTGTTGCTTTGCTTCTTCAATCCAGCCAAGAGCACGCTGAACATCTTTAGAACTAATCAATGCTGAAACATCTGTTGAAGCAACGAGTGGGTCACCTATCACTAGTTTTTGTGTGGCAGCAACAAATTTTTCTACAAATGCGGAGTAAAGTTCTTCGTGTACGTATATTCTCTGTAACGAGATACAAACCTGGCCCTGAAAAGCAAAAGCTCCAGAAACGCATCTTGCTATAATGCTGTCAACATCCACATCTTTATCAACGATGACTGCGGCATTAGAGCCAAGTTCAAGCGTGACCCGCTTTAAACCTGCTTTGTTTCGAATGCCAATTCCCACTTCTGGACTGCCTGTAAAAGAAATTTTTTGCACTCTCTCATCGGTGACAAGCTTTTCACCGATTAATGAGCCGCTTCCTGTTACGACATTTAATGCTCCAGCAGGCAGGCCAGCTTCCTGCAACAGTTCAGCAAGGAAAAAAGCCGACAGGGGAGTTTGTTGGGCAGGCTTTAAAACGACTGTATTGCCCGAGGCAATTGCCGGTCCAACTTTATGTGCTACAAGGTTCAACGGGAAGTTGAAAGGCGTTATTGCTGCTACTACGCCAATAGGTTCTCTGACAGTATAAGCCATTCTCCCTTCGCCGCCGGGTGCTGCATCAACTGGAATGGTTTCACCATGAATTCGTTTTGCTTCCTCTGCAGCGAATTTATAAGTCTGGATGGTACGTGCGATCTCAGCTTTCGCTGTCGTAATAGGTTTTGCTGCTTCTAAAGCAAGGATTTGAGCAGCTTCGTCTGCTTTTTCTTCCAACAGTTTAACTAGATTCTCTAAAATGCTTGCACGCTGGTGGCTTGGCATAGAGGCCATGATGTTTCTTGCTTCATAAGCGGATTGTAAAGCGAATTCCACTTCTTCTAATGTTGCCGCTGGGACTTCTGCAATACATTCACCGCTGTATGGTGAATACAGAGGAGTATAATGGTTTGCCGTTTTCCATTCTCCGTTTATAAACAGGTCTTTTTTTAACGTCTCTTTTACTAGTTCTTTCATGTTTAACATCCTTTCATCTACTTATTGATCAAAATATTTACGTATTTGGCAGCAGTTTTTGGAAAGCTGCTGTTTCAACAATACGAATTGCTTCATTTAACATGCGAATGAGGTCTGTGATCTCTTCTTTTGTAATCGATAAAGGAGGGGAGAATACAACAATATCCTGGCCATCTAAAACGACTGATCGGCAAATAAGCCCTTGTTTTGCGGCTTCTGCTACAATAGAAGGGGAGAGAGGTGTCTCAAATCCTTCATTGGTTTGCTTATCTTTCACAATTTCAATGCCGCACATTAAGCCCAATCCTTTTACTTTGCCAATAATGTTTCTTTCATTTTGAATCCACTCGAGCCCTTCTTTTAGCTCTTTGCCTCTTTGTTCAGCGTTTTCAATGAAGTTCTCCTTTTCAATAATTTCTAGGTTTTTCAAAGCAACGGCACATGCCATCGGGTGACCGCTGTATGTGTATCCGTGTAAAAGCGTTCCAACCGAGAGATCGATAAATTCTTGGTGTAGTTTGTTGGAAATCATGACTCCACCGAGCTGGGCGTATCCGCTTGTGACCCCTTTTGCAAAGCACATCATGTCAGGCGCCACACCATAATGCTCCATTCCAAAATACTTTCCTGTCCGGCCAAACCCCGTTATCACCTCATCGGTAATGAATAAAATGCCATAGTCATCACAGATTTGCCGGACTTCACTAAAGTAATGTTCCGGCGCTACATGAACGCCTCCCGCTCCTTGAACAGGCTCTGCAATAAAAGCGGCAATCGTTTCTGGGCCTTCAGCTTCAATTAAGGAGCGAAGAGACTCTGTTGAAAAATGATCGACATATAAGAAATCAGGAGCTAACGAAGTGGTAAAATCACGGAAAGCTTTTAAGCCTGTTGCACTTGTAGCACCCATTGATACCCCATGATAGGATTTTGTTCTGGAGATAATTTTCTTTCTTACTGGCTGTCCTTTTAACAGCCAGTAATGGCGGGCAAGCTTATAAGCTGTGTCATTTGCTTCGGATCCACCGGATGTAAAAAATGTAGCACTTAAATCCCCGGGCGAAATTTGAGCAAGCTTGGCTGCCAGCCGGATAGCCGGTTCGTTGCTGAACGTTGCAAAACTTGAGCTGAAGGCAAGCTTATTCATTTGTTCCATCGCTGCTTTGCCCAGTTCTTCGTGCCCATGGCCTATATTGACATTCCAAAGAGATGACATGCCATCGATGACTTTTTTGCCTGTGATATCGTGAAGATAAATTCCTTTTCCTTCAGTAAAAACAAAAGCAGGTCCCTGATCCTGTTGCTGTTGAATGGGCGAAGTAGGATGAAAAAAATGTTTTTTATCGAGATCTCGTAATTCTTCAACTAATTTTTCTGATTGTGTCATAGATAAACAACCTTTCTTTATAAAATAAGTTCTTGTTAATGTGACAAAAATGCCGCTCATGTAACTTTTTGCAAGTATCATGCCAACTCTCTTTTTCAGCTTTTGATTTCTTGCTTTTAAAAATTTTTGGATTAAGCGATTTCAAAAAGACTTCTTTTGCTTCATAATAATTAGGTACATACTTCTAACGCGCCCCTTATTTTTATTAATGCAAGTAACATGCCAGCTTTTTTTATAAAGTAATTGAAAGAAAGTACGCCTTTTACAGCGTCCTTTAATTTAAAAATGAATCAAAAAATAAATATTTTGATTTAAAATTGAATTAACGATGGTTTTTGATTTAATTTTTAATTAATTATGTATTGATACTAAATAGAAAAGAGGGTTCTTGATGGGCGAGCTATCAGAATTAGAGTTAAGTAAAATTATTGAGACATCGAACAACAATATCACCGTCACTGATGAAAACGGTATTATTCTTCGCTCGCATCCAGAACATTGGAAGATTTACGGAATGGAACCAGGATCATATGTAGGAAAATCAGTGTATGAACTGGAGGAAGAAGGGTTACTGGCTCCTTCCATTAATGCGATTGTTTTAAAAGAAAAGAAGTTCTCACGCATTTTGCAGCATACAAAAACAGGGCGGGTGGTCATGTCTACTGGATATCCTATTTTTAATCAGGATGGACAATTGGTACGTGTGATCAGCTATAGCCAGGACCAGACAGAAATTTGGAAGCTGCAAGAGGAGTATGAGCAGCTGCAGCGAAAACTGCAAGGATACCAAACGGAGGTAGAAGATCTTAGGGAAAAGGAATTGGATCACTCGATTGTTGCTAGAAGCAGTGAGATGCAGCAGGTTTTAAAAACGATTTATCACGTTGCCAAAACGGATGCAACCATTCTTTTGCTGGGTTCTTCAGGAGTTGGGAAAAGTACATTTGCCCGGGCTCTCCATAAAAAAAGTGACCGGCATAGAGAACCTTTTATTGAGGTGAATTGCAGCACGATCCCAGAAAGCTTATTTGAATCGGAGATATTCGGTTATGAGCCGGGTGCTTTTACAGGTGCACATGCAAAGGGAAAACCAGGGTTAATAGAACAAGCAGACGGCGGCACGCTTTTCCTTGATGAAGTCGGCGAATTGCCGTTATCGATGCAGGCAAAATTGCTGAAAGTGATTCAGGAAAAAAAGATGATGCGTGTGGGCGGGAAAAAAGAAAAGTATATTGATTTTCGTCTTTTGACCGCAACAAATCAGCCATTAGAAACGATGGTAGAGGAAGGGAAATTTAGGCTGGATTTGTTTTACCGTTTAAACGTGGTGCCTATTCATATTCCATCACTTCATGAACGTAAAGAAGATATCCCGGTACTCTTACAACACTACATTCAGAAATCAAATGAGAAGTACAGCCAAAACAAAAAATTACATTCATCCACTTATGAAGCATTAATCCAATACAATTGGCCAGGCAACATTCGTGAATTAGAAAACTTAATCGAGCGATTAGTGCTTGTTGTTGAAGAACCGGCCATATATCCTAAACATCTTCCAGCCGCTATCTCGGGACAGACAACACAAGCAGAAATATCAAGACCTTTATTGATCGTACAAGAAATGAGCGAAAAGAAAAGTTTAAAAGAGACATTGGAAGCGCTGGAAATACAGTTAATTGCGAAAGCCTATAAGGAATGCAAAACAACCTACGAAATGGCGGACTACTTAGGAATCAGTCAGCCTTCTGTTATGTACAAGCTTAAGAAGTATCAACAATATTTATAAGGTGATCTGAAATAAGGGGCAGCACTTATGATCATCATTAATGACGTTTTGTTTTTGGGGAGAATTTAAAACTTTTGCTGCTTATTCTATTTTGAGAAAGTTTACCATGATTGCTTTGAAAAAGAAGATTTATTGTGATATAATGAATGACAGTCACTCATTTAAGGAGAGATATTTTGAGGAATGCTTGGTTTTTTGTTGTACTCACATGTTTATGTGAGTTGTGCTGGGTCTATGGTTTTAGTGTTGCAGAAACATGGTGGCATTGGAGTATCGTGATCGCTACAATTGTAGTGGACTTTTACTTTTTATCTGTAGCATGCAAGTCGCTGCCTACTGGTACAGTGTACGCTATTTTTGCAGCTGCAGGCACGATAGGAACCACTTTGATGGATATTTTTATTTTTAATAAACCGTTTAGTGTTCCGAAGGGTGTATTTATAGGAATTTTAATAGCTGGTGTGATCTCTTTAAAGATAGCGGATAACCACAGTGAAGATCAAAAAGATGAGGGAGTTATATCGTAAATGGGCTGGTTGTTTGTTTTTTCGGCAGCTGTGTTCGAAGTAGTGGGTGTAGTTGGATTAAATAAGTTTAATGAAAAAAAATCATTTAGAAATTCTATCCTTTTCTTTGGGGGATTAGCCGCCTCCTTTGTATTACTATATTTATCTTTTCACTATATACAGGTAAGTGTCGCATATGCAGTATGGATTGGAACTGGAACTGCGGCAGCTGTTTTGGTCAACATGATTTTTTTTAATGAATCAAAAAGTCTCTGGCGTATTATAAGTATTGTCATTATCGTAATAGGTGTCTCTGGATTAAAGGCAGTGTCTTAATAAGACAGCTTATGGACGAAACTAACTCCATCTCTTCTGCAACTGTTTAGTGTTCTTATGGAAAAATTTTGTTTACAACTATTCGGATAAAGATTATAATGACTGATAATCAGTCGTGAATAACATTTTCCTTATTTGTAAATTTATTAAAAATAAGTATGATGGTATTTTTTAATTTAAGTCATGAATAAAATCTGTGAAAAAGAGAGTAGTTATTTTGTGAAGTTAAAGCGAGCCGGGGACGGTGAAAGCCCGGTACAGATCAAATAATGAAGCGCACTTTGGAGATGCTGTTCTGAACGTCTTAGTAGGAACAGCCGGGGAAAACCCCGTTATCAAAATAAGGGGTTTTTATGTTAATAAAAACAATTAGAGTGGTACCGCGGGATAAATCTAAACTCTCGTCTCTTTCAGTTATGAAAGAGGCGGGAGTTTTTTATTTGGAGGGATAAAAATGAATTTTAAAAGTGAATTTGCTGAAGTGTTGTTTTCTTCTTTAAATGGTGAATTAGAGAAAAATAAGTTAGAAGGCATGATCGAAAAGCCCAGATTTGAACATATGGGTGACATGGCATTTCCATGCTTTGAGTTGTCGAAAATTTTTCGGAAGGCCCCCCACAGCATAGCATTAGAGCTTTCTGAAAAAGTTCAAACGAGCATTTTTGAAAACGTAGAAGCGGTGAATGGGTACGTAAATGTATTTTTAAATAAGAAAATGATTTCTTCAGAGGTCATAAAAGATGTTCTTTCCAAAAAAGGTCAATATGGAAATATGAATAATGGAAATGGAGAAACCATAACCCTCGATTTTTCTTCACCCAATATAGCCAAACCTTTTTCAATGGGACACTTACGTTCGACGGTGATTGGAAATGCTTTAACGTTAATTGCAGAAAAGAATGGATTCTCCACCGTTAGAATTAATCATTTAGGCGACTGGGGCACTCAGTTTGGTAAGTTGATCGTCGCTTATAAAATGTGGGGAAACGAAGAAGAAATCAAAAAAGATCCTATTAAAGAGCTCCTAAAGCTATATATTAAATTTCATGATGAAGCAGAAAGACACCCGGAATTAAATGACAAGGGCCGCGCATGGTTCAAGATGTTAGAAGATTCTAACGAAGAAGCTCTTGAGCTGTGGAAATGGTTTAGAGAAGAATCATTAAAAGAATTCTCTAAGATATATGATCTGTTAGGCATCACATTTGATTCTTATGATGGGGAAGCGTTCTACAATGATAAAATGGAGAGCATTGTCCAGCTTCTTAATGACAACAACTTGTTGATGGAATCAGAAGGAGCACAGGTTGTTTCACTAAACGATGAAAGTCTGCCTCCTTGTTTAATAAAGAAAAAAGATGGAACTACTTTATACGCCACACGTGATTTAGCGGCAGCCGTTTACCGCAAAACAACATATCAATTTGCAAAATCAATGTATGTAGTAGGGAACGAGCAGGCTCTTCATTTCAAACAATTATTTATGGTGTTAAAGAAAATGGGGTATGAGTGGCATAAAGATCTTGTTCACGTACCTTTTGGCATGATATTAAAAGAAGGCAAAAAAATGTCAACACGCAAAGGAAAAGTCGTGTTATTAGAAGATGTAGTGCGTGAGGCAATAGATTTAGCGTTAGATGAAATTATGAAAAAAAATCCGGGGTTATCATCAAAAGAGGAAGTTGCCCGTCAGGTAGGAACGGGCGCAGTCATATTTCATGACTTGAAGCATTACCGCCAAAATGATATTGAATTTTCTTTGAAGGACATGCTGAAGTTTGAAGGGAAAACAGGTCCTTATGTGCAATATACCCATGCCCGCGCTGCTTCTCTTCTAAGAAAGGGAGCGTATAAAGAAACAAGCGCTGCCTTTTTTGTTGATGATAAGGAAGCCTGGCCTATTATTACGGCTTTAATGTCTTTTCCTGACGTAGTTCAACGTGCTTTTACAGAATATGACCCGTCACAGGTTGCAAAGTATGTTATTGATCTTTCACAGGTATTTAATAAATTTTATAGTCATGTTCGCATCTTAGATAATGATGAATTAAAGCAGGCAAGATTATCACTTGTTCTTGCGGTAAAAATTGTGCTAAAAGAAGGTTTGCGCTTATTGGGTGTTAAGGCTCCGGAAGAAATGTAAGCAGGAGTTAGCAGGTACACTTTTTTGTAAGAAGGTATAGGCAGATTGAGCATCGAACATCCAGGCTTCGGTCTGCTTTTCCTTTATTCCACAGCCATCCTTAATGTTCACAGGCAGCGAAAACTGCAGCAATTCTTCTTCCGATTTAATGCTGAGTGCCTCATGCTCTCAAACATACCATACGTGCACCTGTTTAGCCGAACATTTAATAATAGATGTGAAGAAGTCCAGCAACTGTACGAATAATAATTTAAGAATTTTGGAATACTGCGAACAAATCTCTGCTTGGAATAAGGGAAGATTTTAGCAAGGGGAGGGGACCTTTTTTCATGGAAAGAGCGAAAGTAAGCAGTATTCAATTTTTTCTCTTACTCTTTATGTTCGAAATGGGAACTGCGGTAGTGGTAGGCCATATGGTAACAGCAAAAAAGGATGCCTGGCTATCCCTTCTATTAGGCATGGGCGGGGGACTGGTTTTATTTTTTGTTTCCTATGGGCTGTTCCGCTATTACCCTTCCTTACCGCTTACAGCATACGCCAGAAAAATATTTGGCCCATATATAGGATGGATTGTTGGATTGCTGTATACGATCTTTTTTTTATATGTTTCTGCCAGAAATGTGCGTGAATTCAGTGAAGTATTGATTACGGCAACGATGCCGGAGATTCCTTTACTTGTTGTGGCTATGCTTTTTGTATTCACCATATGTTATGTGCTTTACCTCGGAATTGAAGTATTTGCAAGAACAGCAGAGATACTCGGGATTTTCTTGATTTTTATAGGAATCATCGGAAATCTTTTCGTTTATTTAACCGGCACCGTAGATCCTGGCAACTTGAAGCCTGTTTTAGAATATGGATGGAAGCCTATATTGGAAACGGCTTTTTATTCTCCGGCGTTTTTAATTTTTCCATTTGGAGAAGCCTTCGTTTTTGCCATGCTTTTTCCTTATTTAAATCGTGCAGATGCAGTGAAAAAAATTGGAGTGGCTTCGCTAATCGTCAGCGGCCTTATTTTAAGTTATAACGCCGCTCTAAATGTTGCGGTACTGGGTGTCAGTGAAGTACTAAGATCTCCTTTTCCTTTACTGGCTACAGTAGGAAAGATTAATTTTTTAGAATTTATCCAGCGTTTGGATGCACTTGTAGTCATTACGTTATTAATTACCGTTTTTTTTAAAGCAGGCATTTACTTATACTGTTCGGTCATTGGAATGGTGGATTTGTTCGGCTTAAAAACCCATCGGCAAATGATTTTTCCGGCAGGTCTTATTCTCGCTTTTCTTTCTGTAATGATGGCAGAGGATATGGCTGAACACACAGAAGAGGGTGCTACCGTATATATCATGTATGCTGCAATCCCGCTCCTTATTATTTTGCCTGTTGTAATGCTGCTGATTGCTTTTATCCGCCACCGATTGAATAAATAACATGCCGTTTGCCCATTCTTTTGGCAATAGGAGCTGAAAAAAGCATTCTTTTTAATAATGGATTTACAGCAGAAAGAAGCTGATCTTCCCAAATCAACTCCTTTTTGCTAAGAGTATTATTGTAAATTAGTTGATTCCCACTTTAGTTTCTCTCTCGCTGATATACTTCCTCAAGGGTCTCTGCGGCAATATTCTGCATGCTTTTACTTTTTTCACAGCCCATCCTTAATATTCACGGGCAGGGAAACCGACAGCATCTCTTCTTCGAATTCAATATTCAGTATTCTCTCGAAACCAATTCCAGACTGTTCAAATGGATTCTGTAGTGGATATTATTTTCATGATTTTCATTGTTTACAGCGGCTTAGTTTACCAGTACGTAGCCGCAGCCAAAAACAGTCACACTAATGCAGTGAAAAACTAAACAACAAATTCATTTCTGTAAATATCATGTAGTTTAGTGAGCACCAATTCTTCATGCTCTGAAAACTTTATTTTCGTTTCTTTGCCCTTGTTTATGAAAATCCCAGTTGCTTCCTCTTCAAAGTTAAAGGCAGCATCGTATAAGTGGGAAGCCCCTTTGCTGGTAGGCGCAAAAATCAAATTCCGGATGGGCTTCATAAAGATGGGCAGCCCTTTAGCTTTAGTCAATTTCGTTCTGCTTGGGCCAGGGCACACACTGCGAATCTTTATCCCTTCCATCCATAGGTTTGAAGCAATTCTTTTTGTCCAAAGAGAGAGAGCCAGCTTACTGTGTGCGTAAGGACCGATGATTTTTCTAAAACGAGTTGTCCCAGGCTTCATTAATGTATCTAAGTTCAATTTCTTTAAAACTAGTAAAGTATTTGAAGAAGTATTGATCACCGTTTTTATCTTGCCCTTTAATAACAGTTTTTTAAGTTCCATCACTATAATATAAGGCACCAATGTATTCATCTCGAAATGCATCTCACGTTTTTGTTTGGAATATTTGTATTCATCAAAATAGACCCCTGCATTGTTGAAAAGTAAATCGATACGGGATTCATGGGTCTTGATGTGGTTAAGTGCGTTCCTAAGGCTGGAAAAGTCGGCTAAATCAGCTTTATATATCCTTAAATGCCGCGTTTTAAGCGCTTGTAGGATAAGTGGATCATGGCTAGGAAAGTCAGATCGGATCAAGGCAGCTACTTCCCAGCCTTTTGATAATATTTTTTTTGCCAGCTCCAATCCAACACCAGAGTTAGCCCCTGTTATCAGTGCCACTTTATTATCTTCAATCATGTAATTTCTCCTTTCTATGTTATAGTTCATACATTCCTGATATGACTTGGTGTAAACATACAAAATAGAGAGTTCAACTTCTTTCTCGCGGATACACTTTTTCAAGAATCCCAAAGATTATGTCCTGGATACTTTTCCTGTCTGTTCGCCTTTTTTCGCAGCCAGTCCTTCATATCGACTGAGAGGGAAACCGAAGCAGCTCTTTGAAAGTAGGGTCGGTTCCCGGTACCATAAAGTACCATTCCCTTAAACCTTTACGTATAAGCCGCGTTTTTGACACGGGGGAAGAAAAGCGCTGGCACACAGCTTCTTTGGCTTTTTATTGTGGTATTGCCAGAAATTTGTGCTGAGTCGAAAGAAAAGCTAACCTTGCTTTGCGAGATGATGGATGGTTACCTTGAAAAAGTGATTTTTAAATGTAAAACCTTGCACGGTTCCTGCTATGAAATATGCAAGCATTACCTTGATCTTTAAAAAAGTATTTCTGTAAAAAAAGGGAGGTCATCCGCTGATGGAACGAGAAGGGTATGTATCATTATGGGTGGGCAATTTCGCCTCTAATGAAGAACTCCAACATTATCTGCTGAACTTTTATGATGAAGATGGAGAGGCAGCTGCTTCGATGTTTGAAGAAGAATACAGGATTGAAGGTCACGATTCAGATTTTAGGGAAGCTGAATACTTTAAAGAAGGCTCAAACCAGCTTTCCGTATTATTGGAAGGCGGTTCCTACGAAGAAATGGTTATTCCTCATTTTATAAAACTGAAGGGAGAGGAATTGCCTTACCCGGTTAAGAGCATGATTCTGTTTTATCATTTTAAGTACAGTGGAAAGGGAAGCCATCAATCGAGCCGTGTTCATTATGTAGGGAGTGTGCGCTATAAATAACTGTAACGAGCTATTTTTGAGGGTGATTCCGCACCTTTAATTTGCAATTAAAGGTAATATTAAGGTTGATTAGAGAATGTATTAAAGGAGTAGATATTGTGTCACTAAAGAATCGTTTTTTGCTAATGAGTCCTTTTTTCTAGCTGGTCTCTTTTTGCAGGAAGTACTGCCGCTTGAATCACCTATAAGACAATGGGTTGCTCCAATTGTGATTGTCTCTTTTTGGGTAACCTATTTTATTGTATGGTGTGTTCAGGCTAAACGAAAAGAAAAACAGGCCAAGATATAAAAAGATTAGCCGTCAATGGCTAATCTTTTATTTGGCTCTCTTACATTTTATGGTTGATTTTTACTCAGAAGGAAAGATCGAGAAAGATTCAGTCTTTTTGTGTGAAACGTTTACCGGTATCTATTTAATGGATATCATTCTTTTTGAAATTGCCGCCTTTCACTTCTGCTACATCATACACAGTAACAAAAGCTCCTGGGTCAATTTCATTGATGATTTCCTTTAGTTTGGTTTCTTCTAAGCGGTTAATAACACATGTAATTTCTTTGAATTTTTCATGGGAAAAACCGCCATACGCTTCTTTATACGTGGCACTACGGCCCAAGCGGTCACGTATGGTTTCTACCATTATTTCAGATTCAGTGGTGATAATTTGGAAGGTTTTAGAGCCGCTTAAACCTTCTTCCACAATGTGTATGACTTTAGAAGCAATAAAGTAAGCAATGGCCGAAAGAATAGCTCCTTGCAGGCCGAATACAGTGGAAACGATAATAAATACAAAGATGTTTAAGAAAAGTATAAGATCACTGGTCCCAAACGGTAATTTTCGAGAAAGGAGTACGGCAAGCATATCAATTCCATCTAGTGCGCCGCCATTACGCAAGGCTAACCCCATCCCGAAACCAAGGATAATACCACCAACGACTGTCACTAATAATGTATCACCTTCAATAATAGCAGGAGTATGATGCATGAGGATTGTGCCAATCGCGAGTGAAGTGATTCCGATAATTGAAAAAATGGAAAAGCTTTTTCCAATTTGTTTATATCCTAACCAGATAAAAGGAAGGTTCAGAACCGCAATAAGTATGCCTAAGGGCAAGCCAAATAACTGTGAGCCGACGATACTAAGGCCTGTCACACCTCCATCTGATACGTTGTTTGGGATCAATACGGTTTCTAGTCCGTATGCAGCGATAAATCCCCCGAGGATGACTAATAATCCTCGCATCATCATTTTAAGTTTACTGGGCTTATGCTTTTTGATTTTACTCATATAATTCCTCTCTTCAAATATTTTTTCCTATTCAAGCTTACCATAAATATCGAATATCATTGGTAACTAAGCTTTATAATCGTGATGTTTACATAATGAAATACAGAAGAAGGGGAGGTTAGGTCCTTCTTTTTGTGTTTAATACGAAAGAACGCAAAAGAAACGGCACTGTTAGTCTAACGAGAATGAACATTCTCATTTAACAGAGCCGTTTATTGAAAGTTATATGGTTAATTGATAGTATTTTCGCAGCTCCCCTTGAGATTCAATGCTGAGCGTGTCCTATTTCGAAACATATCGAACACACCCCTGCTTAGTTGAATGTCTGATGAAGCCGGCTAATCCAACCGGCGCACCATTTAATCGGGCATTGAACGGTCCATCGGTTTTTAGCAGTAAAGGAACAGGGCACTTCTAAATCAAGCTTTAACCGTTATAAATCCGTTCCGGACAGGTATAGATGTTTAAAGATTGGCTGCGGATAAAACCTACCGTTGTGATGTGCAGCTCCTCTGCTAGGTTTAGGGCTAATTCTGTTGGAGCAGATTTAGTAAGTACCACTTCACAGCCGATTTTAGCTGCCTTTAATAATATTTCTGATGAAAGGCGGCCGCTGAAAACAAGAATTTTATCAAGCATCGTAATTCGGTTTTTTAAACAATACCCATAAATTTTATCAAGCGCATTGTGACGCCCAATGTCTATTCTGCTTAGAACAATCCCGTTACGGTCGCAGAGAGCTGCGTTATGGACGCCGCCCGTCTGCTGGAACGTTTGCGCAGAACTTTGCATTTCGTTCATTAAGCGGAAACAATCTTCCACTGAGATTGTAACGTTCCTATTCTTCATCTTCTTTGCGGTGAATTTATCATTTACAAAAACAAACCCCTGTCTGCTTGCCCCACAGCAGGAGGTAATATAGCGCTTATTATGAAACTGCTGATAGTAAGAATTGATTCTGGCCGTTTTTACATGGATGTATCCTTCTTCTTTCTGCAGCCATATCTCTTGAATATCTTCGTACTTGCGGATAACCCCTTCAGAAGCTAAATAGCCAATCACCATATCTTCTACATGCTCTGGTGTACAGACCATCGTAACAAATTCCTCATTATTAATTTTTACAGTTACGGGGTATTCAGTGACAATACGATCCTCTTTATACTCAGCCTCTCCGCTGCTGAATCGGAGAATCTTCCGATTTGTTTCAGTTAGAGCCACGGTCATTCCATCCCTTTATGTATAATGTACTCGAAACACTCCAGCATGCTGCTGGATTTATAGCTCTTACATATATATGGGGAAGGGGGAGCACGTCCTTCCCCATATATGAATTATTCTTTTATTCCTTTTCCTAAACCCTTTAAAAAATGAAGGCCAAAATTCATTGCCCGGTTCACATCCGGGTCTTTCAATGCCTTTATTAAATCAAACAGGCGGACTTTTTGATCATTGTTTTCTTTTGCTTCTTCCAGCCCGCTGGCGACACCTGCTAATAACTTTTTCGTTTGTTCCGGATCAATGGCGGTTAAAATGCCGGCCGCAGCCATTACATTGTTGATGAGGGAGGTGACTTCTTTCCGGCTTACCTGGCCTAATGCTACCTCTGCAATATTTTCTTTCGCTTTCAGCATGGATTCTGCCGCTTCAAGAATGCCGCTGTCATGCAGTTCGCAGACGACAGCTATTGTTTTTTGAAGCGCTTCTTCGTTTTCTGTTAAACTGTCTGTCAGCTTATGAAGTGATTGCTGCTTTTTTTCTTCTTCACTCCACTCGCGCTTTTTAAGTGTGCGGATTGGACTTGCCATTCTTTTGCCTCCTCTAATTAGTCAACCAGTGAAACATATCCTGGCCGTTTCCACTTGCGCTCAACTTCCACTCCGTTTTGAGGGTAGCGTTTTTTGTTTCTTGGGCTTGTTTTCGGCAGCGGATTTTCTCCGGTGACGCTCAATACTTCCATTCGTACCTTTGTTTGTTTATAGGCCGGTGTATGGGTGATGATATCAAATCCATTTCCGGTTAGAAGGTTCACTGCATTTTCATGGCTCGTCGAGTGCATAGGCACATACACTTCCATGCCTTGAACACGGTCGGTTACCAGGACATTCAGCTTAATGGAACCGTATGGTGACACAAGGCGGACGAGTGAGCCGCTTTCTACACCGCGCCCTTTTGCGAGTTCCGGTGAAACTTCGACGAAAACGGTTGGCAGCTTTTTGTTCATGCCGTTTGATTTGTTGGTCATATTTCCTTCATGGAACTGTTCCAGCAGCCGGCCATTGTTAAGTGTTAAATCAAATTCTGCCGGATATTCCACTGGCGGTACGTAATCAAATAGGGCAAAACGCGCTTTTTTGTCCGGGAAATTAAAACCGTCTAAGAAAAGAACTGGCGTATCTGTTCCGTCTGGAGAACCCCAGCTAAAGCTGTTCCAGCCTTCCAATACATCGTAATTACACTCGCTGAAAAATGGTGTTAAGCCCGCCATTTCCGCAAAAATTTCACTCGGGTGAGAATAGTTCCATTCATAGCCAAACCGCTTTGCCATCTGCATAAAAATCCACCAGTCCGGCTTGCTGTCTCCAAGCGGCTCAAGCGATTGGTACAGACGCTGCACACGGCGTTCTGTATTTGTAAAGGTTCCGTCTTTTTCCAATGACGGCGCGCCTGGCAAAATCACATCGGCAAATTGAGCGGTTGTCGTGAAGAAAATTTCCTGCACAACGAGGAAATCTAATTTCTTTAGCATATCCTGCGTATGACTAGAGTCCGCATCTACCCATGCCATATCTTCACCTGCAATATACATGCCTTTCAAATCGCCTTTATCAATTGCGGCAAGCATTTCAATGTTATCAAGGCCTGGTTTTGGGGAAATGGCAACGCCATATGCTTGTTCAAATTTAGCGCGGATCTCATCGTTTGTAACAGACTGGTATCCAGGGAAGATGTTTGGCATTGTGCCCATGTCCGCTGCACCCTGGACATTATTATGGCCGCGAAGGGGATACGCGCCGGCACCCGGACGCGCCATATTGCCGGTAACGAGAAGCAGGTTTGCAATAGCAGCGGATGTGTAAGAGCCAGCTACGTTTTGCGTGACACCCATGCCCCAGCAAATAGCCGTTCCATCTGCGTCACGGATCATTTCTGCGATTTGAATCAATGTTTCTTTCGGGATGTTTGTTTCTTTTTCGGCAAATTCAAGCGTAAAGCGCTCCAGCCCTTTAACGTATTCATCAAAGAAGTTTACTTTTTCGTCCACAAACTCCTGGTCATGCCAGCCCTGTTCGATCATATATTTCGCCACAGCGGCAAGCCATGCATAATCCGTTCCTTGTTTTGGGCGGACAAACAGGTCTGCACGATCCGCCATTTCGTGTCTGCGCAGGTCGACCGTAATTAATTTTTGCCCATGCAGTTTATGTGCGCGTTTAATACGTGTCGCCAGCACCGGATGACCTTCAGCAGGCGCACAGCCGACTAAAATAACAAGTCCTGCAGACGCAATATCCTTAATGGTGCCGGAGTCACCGCCGATGCCTCCCGTTTGCTGCAATCCCCAGGAAGCAGGAGACTGGCAATAGCGTGAGCAGTTATCGACGTTATTTGTTTCAAATACTTGGCGGGCCATTTTTTGCATCAAGTAATTTTCTTCATTGGTCATTTTAGAAGAAGAGATAAAGCCGAGGGCATCGCTGCCGTACTGATCTTTAATGCTTCCAAGCTTGCTTGCAACAAGATTCAATGCTTCTTCCCATGTCGCTTCTACAAACTCATCGCCTTGGCGGATTAAAGGAGTGGTAATCCGTTCTTCGCTGTTCACAAAGTCCCAGCCGAATTTGCCTTTTACACAAGTTGAAATCGTATTAACAGGTGCTTTGGACGTTGGCTGTACTTTAAGAATTTTCCGGCCTTTTGTCCATACTTCAAAGGAGCAGCCGACACCGCAAAATGTGCATACGGTTTTTGTTTTTTTCGTTCTCGTTTCACGCATGGCCGCTTCAATTTCAGAAACAGCAAAAATGCCGCTGTAGCCAGGCTCCACGTCTTTTACAAGATCAATCATCGGATTTAATAAATTAGGTTCCATTTTTGTCATAAATCCCGCTTCACCGAGCATTGATTTTTCCATTAACGCATTACAAGGGCAGACCGTAACACATTGGCCGCAGCCCACACAGGAAGAGTCATTAATGGTCGTACCCTTCTTATCCCATAGCACGCGTGGGCGTTCTGCTTCCCAGTCAATCGAGAGAGTTTCATTAACTTGGAGGTTTTGACATACTTCCACGCACTGGCCGCAGGCAATACACTGGTTTGGGTCATAGCGGTAAAAGGGGTGGGTCATGTCTACTTCTGTTGGGTCTGCTTTTGGTGTAAAGGGATATTTTTGATGCTCAATGCCCATCATTTCGACCGTATTGTGCAGTGTGCAGTTTCCATTATTGTTATCACATACTGTGCAATACAGCATATGGTTTTCAAGCAGCCGGTCCATTCCTTCTGTCTGGGCAGCCTTCGCCCGGTCAGACGAAAGCGAGATAGTCATCCCTTGAGATACAGGTGTGGCACAAGAACGCACCAATTTCCCGTCTGCTTCGACAATACATGTATCACAGGTTTGGATAGGATCCACTTCCGGCACGTAACACACTTGCGGAAGAGTAAGGCCAGCCTGGTTAACGGCTTCTAAAATACTTGTACCAGGCTGTACGCGGTACTCTTGACGATCCAAATAAATTTTTATGTATTCCTGATTCATTGCAGTACTCTCCTTTTTATCAGGGAATAAAAAAATCCAGCACAGCAAACACCTCTAGGGTGTTTATTGTGCTGGATTAACCAATTAGCATATGCCTACTAATGTGCCATTCCACCATAAAATTATGTAATAGAGCCTTAACAAAAAATTATTAAGAATTCCATTGTATTTTCATTATTTATAGAGACAATTATACCTCCCCTAGTTGAAAAGACAAGATGGCAAGGAATTTATTTTTCGTTTTTTTGTTTTTCACCGTATAATAGTTGGTAGAAGGGATGAGGGATGATGAAAAAAGAAGCCGCTTTCAATGAGATTATTCGAAAAGTAAGAAAAGATTTATTCGGAAAAGGACCAGAAAAAATTTATACTTATTTCGTTGAAAATATGGCTGTCACCAAAATGCATGGAAATTTGACCGTATCGGAAAAATTCATTTCAAAGACAGCAGAAGGGCAGCAAATGATTCATAATGCACGAACGGTTATGATACAAGAATTATACAAAGAAAATATGCCTGAAGGTTTAGAAGAATTGGTTGGATCTAAATTACTGCATTTATTTAATGATATTAAAATAGAAGAGGACCTGGCAATCTCTGTTTTTATCTTTGAGAAGCCCATTAAATAATCAATTATCGATGTTTATTTTTTTAAAAATACTTTACCGCAAAGAAGAGTTTAACCGAAGATGGTCAACTATAAAATGGCCTCGCGATTTTACATAATAAGCTTATGAGCATCGAGGGCATAAAAAAAGATTGGCCAAAAGATGGGGGCTCTCTATTTTCTGTGAATAAATTCCTGTGTTAAACTTAAATGTATCATTATTCCAGAAACCTCAGGGGGAAAACTCATTGCATCAAAGACTCGTTTGCCTTTTTATCAGCCTTATTGCACTTTTTTTAATCGGCTGCTCCAATGAAGCACCAAAAGATTTTGATTTAAACCAGCTTACCAGAGTAGATATACAGGAAGCAATCCCACAATCAGAGACTGATTTTTCCACTATTACGGAAGAGAAAGATCTAGATATCATAAGAGAAACATTTAAGGAAGTCCAATGGGAACCGGGTGCAACGGCAGACATTCAACCGGATAGAAAGGTAGAATCCACTTTTTTTATACCTATGAAAAAAACATGCCTGAACGGTTATTTGAGTACGAAGTCTATCTGAAAGATGGAATCATCTCCCTTCAAAGCGAGGAAGAAGGATACGGAACGTTAAGCAAAGCGCAAAGTGAAAAATTAAAAAAGCTGCTTTTTAAAAATGAAGATACACAGGCACCAGAAAGCTATGTGGCAGAAGGATATATTGTGAAAAAAACCGAGGATAAAATACGGGTAATTACGGAAATAAAGAAAGAAGAAATAATGGGGAACCAGGAACAAATAGATTCTCTTCTAAAAGAAAAATATGAGGGCAAGGGTTATGTATTTAACTTAAATAAAATGGATGAAAGAATAAAATCATCCTTAAACGTTGGGAAAAAGGTTATGGTTGAATACGATGAAGCCAACTTGCCTGCACCTTTAAATGCAAATGCATTAAAAGTAAGAACTGTGCAAGAGTAACAAAAAAGAGAGCCAACTGTTAAATATATACAAGGGCAATTAGTTACCGATAGATAAAGTCTGTATCGTAGATTACGAAGTAATCATTGATACAGGCTTTTTTTGAAAAGTTCTTCTTAAACTCATGCACCCGTTACTTTAACAATCCGCTCTTATTAAAGCTATATCAGTGTTTTGGTCATGATAAAATCAATTTGTTCTTCATCACCCATATAAAAAGAGTGGGCTCCAGTTTGAACAAAGCCCATTTTCTTATAGAAGGCAATAGCATTTTCGTTTTTTTCCCATACGCCCAGCCAGATTTTCTTCTTACTACGTTCCATCGCCATTTCCATCGCTTTATTTAGCAGATGCTTACCAAGCCCATGTTTTTGAAATTTTTTCTTTATATAAACCCTCTCGATTTCAAGTGATTCATCACCCATTTCTTCAGACTGAGCATCATTGGTATTGACCTTTAAATATCCAGCGACTTCATGATTAAAATAAACAAAAAAGAATTGCGAAGAAACATTGGATAATTCTTTTTCTAATTGTTTTAAGTTAAATGCTCTTTCCAAATAGGCATTCATATTTTCGGGTGAATTCTGATGCTTAAATGTCTCATTAAATGTTTCATAACTAATCTCTTGAAGTTTACGTGAATCTTCAAGGGTGCACTTTTTTATATTTATAGTCATTTGAATATGTCGCTCCTTTATACAATCAATAATTTCTCTTGTTTCCTTCTTTTTGCAGATTCCCAGTCTTTTTTTATATTTTTTCTTACTCTTTGAAGAAGGTTGAAAATGGTTTCTACTTCTCTTTCAGAAAATATCGCTAATGCGACACTATTCGAATGATCATTTTCTCTTTTATAAAAGGATAAACATTTTTCCCTATATTACTTAAAGAATCTGATACCCTTGCTATCATTCCAATTTCAAGAAGAATTTCCTTCATAATTAACTTCGTAGTGCTATTTTTATTGCAAATGCAATAAAAATAGCACATATTAAATTTAACCTAACTTTGTTGCGTTTGCAATAAAAAACAATGATAAAGAGGCCGGGTAAATTAAAATATGTTTTTATGTATTAGGAATTTTGCTATTAACCCTCGGTATTTCTTTCACTATACAATCAGACCTTAGAACTTCACCTTTGGTGTTAAGAAGCAGAAGATCCTTAACCAACAGACACTTGGGACGCATGGTTATTCCTGCTGTTGTCCATAATACGGAAGAGGCCTGAAAAACAGCAGGATTATTAGTTCGTTTTCTTTTCAGCAGTGAATGACTTTCACCGTTCGACTGCTCGTATTTTTTCGTGCAAGGCAAAAACAACAAGATGGAGACTTAACATGACAAGTATTTTAGTGGGAGTCATCGGCATTATTCTTACGTTTGGTGCAGCTTACTTGTTATCAAACGATAAGAAGAATATCAATTATCGTGCAATCGGAATTCTGTTTGTACTTCAGTTGGCCGTTGCAGCATTTATGCTTAATACAAACATCGGCGGACAAATACTTAAAGCCGTTGCGGCAGGTTTTGCAAAAATAATGATGTTTGGTAATGAAGGAATTAACTTTGTCCTTGGTGGGTTAGTTCCTGAAGGTCAGACTGTATTCTTTATCAATGTACTGCTGCTGATCGTTTTCACATCAACATTGCTGTCGATCTTAAATTACATCCGCGTTTTGCCTTTGACCATTAAGTACCTGGGCGGGGCGATTGCAAAATTAACAGGCCTTCCACGCATCCAGTCATTCTCTGTCGTCACATCTTCAATCTTTGGAGATACCGGTGCTATTGTGGCGATCAAAAACCACCTTCCTGGTTTTAATTTAAACCAATTATTTGTTGCGACGACAGCCTCGATGACTTCTGTGTCTGCTTCCATTGTTGCTGCTTATATGACAATGATCCCGGCAGAGTATGTGTTAGTCGCGCTTCCGCTTAACATTATGAGCGGTTTGATTTTAGCCACAATCGTTGCACCAGTGAAAGAAGAGAATGTAGATGTTAATATTAGTGAAATGGTCAGAGAGCAGTCCCTGTTCGAGGCAATTGGAAATGGCGCGGTGGATGGCATTAGAGTAGCTGGTATCGTTGCCGCTATGCTGATCGCTTATGTATCATTGCTTGCGCTGATTAACTATGGCATTGAAGGGGTGACAGGCATGAAGCTTGAAACCCTCCTTGGTTATGTGTTATCACCAGTTGCAATCGTAATGGGAGTTCCGATTGCGGAATCTGTTCAAGCAGGGGCCGTTATGGCAACGAAAATATTGGCAAACGAATTCGTTGCAATGCTGGGCTTTGCTCCGCTACTTGATACTTTAACTGCCAAAACAGTCGGTATCGTATCTGTATTCCTGATCAGTTTCGCAAATTTCTCATCAATCGGAATCATCCAAGGAACCGTGCAAAGCTTTAGCCAGGAGCAAGGAGCAAGAGTGGCTGGTTTTGGTTTGAAAATGCTTTTGGTGGCCACGATGGCTTCTGTTCTTTCTGCAACAATTGTCGGTCTATTTCTTTAAGATTACAGGAAAGAAAAAGAAAGGCAAAGGCTGCAGGAACTTGATATCCGTGCTACATATAGCATCAGTGTCATGGCCATTGTAAGTGGCCACGATGTTATCGTATCCCTGTCTCCAGCTCAAATTATTCATAAAGAAGATCTATTAGTGGTAATGGGGGAAGGGGAAAGTCTAGCCAGGTTTTGAAGTATTCAATGACCATTATCCGGTGTTTTAAATGGATTAAAATAAAGTTAAACGGTTTATAAAAAAGAAAAACTGAAATCTCTGTTGTACAATAAAGGGAATTCAGTTTTTCTGTTTGCCCTTATCACTAAACTGTTTGAGGAAAATGCATTTTGAGCCGAGCGGGAGCCAGGAAAAAGAAGTTCTCGTTAAAAACTGTTTTAAACTTCTTTAACTATCTGTTTATACATACCGAACACACGGAGGAAGAGTGTGAAAAGTGCAGCCAAGAATAATAAGATAAAGATATTGATAGACAGAAAGAATACATAAACAGAGGTCAGGAGAATCTTATGATTAGAATACTTGCTGTGGACAAAGAAAAGCAGCTGCTCATTAACCCAGCATTAGATGCTCTCGTTGAAATGGATTGGTATTGGGTAGACTTTAACATGCCGACTAAAGAGGAAATTCTCTTACTTAGCAGTCATTTTCAGTTTCATCCACTTGCGATTGAAGACTGCGTACATTTTCTTCAGCGTCCCAAGCTGGAGTACTATGAAAACCTTAGCTTTCTTGTTATTCATGCATTGAATAAAAAAACACTAGAAGCACATGAGGTAGACCTGTTTATGGGAGAGAACTTCATCGTCTCTTTTCATTTTCAAGACCTGAAAGAAATGAATGCTGTATGGGAAATGTTTGAGAAGGCTACAGATGTTAATCGTTTTAGACCTGTTGAAATAGGCTACAAAATTATGGATAAAATTGTAGACAGTTTTTTTCCGATGGTTCAGGAATTGGAGGATTATCTACTATCTGTTGAAAACTATTACGGATCAAAAAATGCTACGGATACGCTCATTAACAAAGTATTTGGAGTTCGAAAAGATTTGCTGAAACTAAGGCGCACCATCATGCCAATGAGAGAGTTAATATACAGGATACTAGAATCAAAAAGGTTTATTATTCAGGAACAAAAGCGGGCTTATTTTCAGGATATATACGATCATCTCCTCAAGCTGAGTGAAATGATTGAATCAAACCGGGAGCTGACCTCGGATATAAGAGATAATTACATATCGTTAAACTCTTTTCGGATGAACAATATTATGAAAACCCTAACCGTGATTACGACGATTTTTATGCCTTTAACTTTTATTGCCGGGATTTATGGAATGAATTTTGAAAATATGCCCGAATTAAAATGGCATTTTGGATACTATATAATCTTAGGCATGATGTTCTTTATTGGATTCGGAATGTTTATTTGGTTTAAGTCTAAAGGCTGGTTTGACAGCGAATAAAAAAGTTTGGATTTTGATTGCAAAATCATTTGACGCAAAGTGGCTGGTTGCATATAGTATTAATAGTTCAATACGTCTTCTGTTAGGTGAGGCTCCTGTATAGAGATACGCTGCTGCCCAAAAATGTCGAAAGACGCCAATGGGTCAACAGGAAAGATCGGATTAAGGTTTTTCTTAACGCAGCTGGTTCATGCCTATGCTATACAGTGCTAAAACTCAACAAGGGGGGACATGTAAAACGTAAATAGACTTTTTACGGCCCCTTTCTGTTGGAAAGGGGCCTTTTATTTGTCTTGGAGGTGAGGAAGAAATGGGCACTGACGACCCGCATTCGATAAGCCATTTTAAGAACAGCACCAAAGTGAGGCATCCAAGGTGTTTCTATTCCTCATATACCATCCAGGAGGAATCCAGCAGCTTTTAAATGCCTCGGATAAATTAAACGAGGTGAATGATCAATGATTAAAACATATCTTTATCGAAATGATAAACAAGAAATGGTCTCCAATATCAACTTATCGGATGTTCATAAGCATTTAAGCCATGCCGATAGTTTATTATGGATTGATATCTATGATGTACAAAGCCGTGAATTATATGAAATAGCCAAGATTTTTGATTTTCATCCTTTGGCCATTGAGGACTGCCTTCATGACAGCCCGCGGGCGAAGATGGATAACTACGAGGATTATCAGTTTTTCGTTCTCCATGCCCTGCGGTATAACGAGGAAAGTGATAATGAAATTACAACTCTTGAGCTTAACGTTTTCGTTGGCCCAAATTATGTGGTAACCATTCATAAGCACAAGTTAAGATGGCTTGGACAAATGGATGCGATCTGTTCTAGAAGTACGAAATATATGGATAAAGGGGCGGACTTTCTTTTATACGCTTTAATTGATGGGATTACAGATGAATATTTCCCTATTCTAGACCGAATTAGTATTCGTATCGATGAGTTAGAAAACGAGATTTATGATGAATCCATCAGGGGTGTCACGGAAGAGTTTTTAGCCCTAAAACGTACAATTATATTGATCCGGCGGGTGATCTTACCGCAGCGCAGGATATTTTTAACAGTTAATGGTAAATGGAAGTTCGATATTAGAGAAGAAAATGTTCCATTTTACACGGATTTGCTTGATCATCTGGAGCGGATTGTCGATGCGACTGAAACATTCAGGGATCTGGTTAACAGCGCATTGGATACGTATTATTCCATCATCAATGCAAAATCCTCCGAAAAATTAAATGTTCTTACATTGATTTCAACCATTATGCTGCCTTTAACCTTTGTAACAGGTTTTTTCGGGATGAATGTGCCTCTGCCTTATCAGGATTCTCCCTTCGCCACTGTTATTATCTTTTTGGCGCTCATCCTTTTGACGTTTGGAATGTGGAGATATTTTAAAAAGAAGCAGCTTTTGTAACGAATCAAGACATGTAAGAAGAAAAAGGCTCATGATTACTTCGTGCGTAATCATGAGCCTTTTTCGTTTCTAAGTATTCATAACTGTCGTCTGAATGGAAATAACTTATTTTGCATTAGGGAATGATTATCAGGCCATCCTTACAACACCTTAAGAAAATGGCAAGCGGAGCGTAGAAGATCCTACGCCCCGCTTAAACAGTTTTTGGTATGTTGTTTTTGCCTATGAGTTGTGAAAAGCTAATTTATAACCGTTTTGCTCCGATGTATCTTTTTTTCCAATAGCTGTTACTCAAAGTAGTAATGGACACACCCTTCGAAGAAGAAGCGTGAATAAATTCATTATTGCCTAAATAAATTCCCATGTGAGAGGGGCCTTTTTTATAGGTTTGAAAGTATACCAAATCTCCTTTTTGAAGGTTAGATTTAGACACGGCTTTCCCTTTTTTATATATTTCAGCAGTTGTTCTAGGTAACGTTTTGCCTGCTTTCTTAAATGCGTATCCAATAAAGCCAGAGCAGTCAAAACCTTTTGTTGTTGTTCCACCCCATTTATATGGCGTGCCAAGTACTTTTTTACCCTCGCTAATTGCTTTTTGTTTATAATTTGAAGCGGCTTCTACCGCGTGTGGTTGAGAAATGAATGATGTTGTCATGCTGCCAAACAAAAGTGTGATTGCTGTCATAGAACTGACGATTACTTTCTTCAAAATGAAACCTCCGTATATTAACTAGATAACTAAATATTTAACTAGATAGCTAAGTTTGTATTTGATAGATATATTTTACTCGGAAATGATGAAAAGAAAATCACAGGCATATTAATTTGGCATTACAGAAAAGTTACAATTGAATATTTGGTATAAAATAGGGAAAAATAATAATTTAAAACAAAGAGAAATATCTATGAGCCACAAGGCGGCTGGATTAAGAAGTAAGAGACGGCGTGTACATTGCCCAGTAAAATTATTGAGAAGCCAGGACTTGATGACAAAAAGCTAATTGAACAAATGAAAAAGAGGAACAATAGATAGAAAAGGTGAGACTGGACCCAAGATCGGGTCCAGTTTTTTGTTTTCAGGCCACAGTTCATCGCTATGTCTAGGTTCCCAATCATAAAATTATTACCCGCCTATATCCAGAGGGATTTAGAGCAGTCTTAGGTTTTATAAAGATATCAGCAGATTGCACGAAATTAATAATCTAAAACAAAACTTGGCTATCTTCTTTATTTTCACAAATATTTTAAAGTTGAACAGAATATACTTGGAATACTTCATTTTTAAGTACTTTTCTATAAAGGGCGGGAGAAGCGGCCATCTTCGTGAAAAGGATATCTAAATAAAAGGGGAGATAACCAATGAAAGAAAGACAAGATGCCTGGTCAGAAGAAAATGATTGGCTGCTTGCTGAAACGGTATTACGACATGTGCGTGAGGGAAGTACCCAACTGAAAGCGTTTGAAGAAGCTGGAGACAGGTTGAACAGAACGGCTGCAGCCTGCGGGTTCCGATGGAATGCAGTCGTTAGACAACAGTATGTAAGGGAAATGGGCACAGCTAAAAAACAACGAAAAGATTATTTCCACATGCTCGCTAGAAGAGAGAAAAATATTGAAGTGGCAGATCATACAGTTGAGACACCAGCAGGGAATTCCACAAATCTCAGTATTTCTTTAGCTCAGGTGATCTCTTTTCTAACTAATTTAGAGAGTAAAGCGGCCTCCTCAGCAGAAGTTGAACAGCTTCGAAAAGAGCTGGTAATAATAAAAGAAGAAAAAGCTGAATTGGAGAAAAAATTAGAACAAACTCAGCAGGAAAACATTACGATGCAGGAAGACTATGAAACCTTAATGCGGATCATGAATCGTGCCAGACAAACGGTACTATTAGCTGATAATGACCCGTCTCCTGCTTTTAAAATGGAGAAGAACGGTAATCTGGAAAAGATCGCGGAGTAATTATCCATTTAGGTTTAAAGCGCCGGGCATAGGTCCAGGCGGTTTAAATTTTAACAAAACAGGAAGTTATCTGCGCCGCATTATAGAGTCTTTTGCATGTTTTTTAAACAAAAAAATAGCGCTGCGTAAACTCGTTTATGACTTTTATGATAAAAAACCACCACGGCTTTAAAAAAACGGGGTGGTTTTTGCTGTTTGTTTTTTAGGATAATTAGAAGTAGAGGTATCTATCTGACTTCAACCCAGCCATTTTTAATAGCTTTGATAACAGCCTGTGTGCGGTCATTGACGTCCATTTTTCGAAGAATGCTATAAACGTGGCCTTTGACCGTTTTTTCGCTAATATAAAGCGTTTCTGCAAGACTCCGGTTACTTTTACCGTCCGCTAACAACTGTAACACTTCACTTTCACGGCGGGAGAGCAAATGCAGCGGCAGACGGACTGGTGGCTGTTGAAACTCTTTTTTACGAGCTGCCGCACTTGATAAACGGCGGTAAACAGTAATTAGCTTGTGTGTGACACGTGGATGCAGGTACGATTCGCCTTTTGCAACAGCTTTTACTGCTTCTATTAGATTTTCTGTGTCCATTTCTTTCAGTAAATAGCCAAAAGCACCTGATTGGAGCGCGCCTATAATATAAGTTTCGTCATCATGGACCGACAAAATAATAACCTTTATATTCGGGTATTTACTGATTAAGTTACGAGTTGCTTCAACACCGTTTGTCTTTGGCATATTGATATCCATGATTACAACATCTGGTTTATAACGATCTGCTAATTCAATTGCTTCAACACCGTCTTTTCCTTCAGCAAGTACTTCAAAGGTTTCTTCACAATTAAGAATGCGCTTTATCCCTTCTCGAAATAGTTGTTGATCGTCAATAAGAACGATTTTAGTCTTTGATTCATTAGATATAGACCGCACGTTAAATCCCTTCCTTTATTAAATAATGGTCCAAACAAGGAAGGAGTCCCTATTTGGCAGCCCGGCTGTCATGATTCAAAAGAATGGTAGACCCGTGGCTTTGCGTCCTTACCTTTCGATAAGTTTGCCTTTATCATTTTTCATTATAATGGAAAAAAGATAAAAAATAAAAGTGTCGAATTTTGTCGGGAGGGTTTTGGAGCTCACAAATGGAGCTGTTATGGGGCAAGCTAAAGGAGACAGGTGAAGCTCAAGGCACGTAAAACAGTATCATACTCATTCCCAAGTTATTTTTATAAATGAGAAATGTTTAAAAAGTAAGAGGGACCAGCAAAGAAAAGTACCACGTCGAGGGTAAGATAATAAAAGAAGCATGATCATCAAGAGGCCGCCGATCTCTGCATACTTTCTTACGACTATACCCCATCTTAAATTGAGCCTCCTGGCAATGAGCTCTACATTCAGCTGTTCAGGAGAGGTAATCGAAATTTTGTAGTAGACGCTACCGTTGATTAAGAGGCCTCTTCAAAATCTTTTAATTAATCTTCGGCAGGTTTATTAAGTATAGAAATTGTTTGCTTAGAAAGGTTGGTCTTTTGTTTCGTGTTGTATTTGCTAGCAAGTATTGAATAAAAGAGTTGGCAGCCTTGAGATTTTCAGAGAGAGATTAGGTCATTTTCGATGTTGAAGGTGAGCCAACTTCCCGGGATTTCCTGCTCCGAAGAAAGCTTCTAGAGCAGAGGAGCGGGCAAGAAGCAGTGGTAATAGAATATAAAGAGGGGGAGTGAAGGCGGAAGCGCTGACCTTAAGTTTAAAGGAACAGTAGTGAACATTTGCAAGGTGGAAGAATAGAATTTTGAGGAGCATGAATAGATGAAAAAAGTAACTATTCCAACCAAGAATAGTTATTTCAAAAGTTTCTAGATAGGTGCAAAAAGGTATCTGGGTAAATGTATTATATGTTGCAACGATAGAGGAAGTGAAATGTAGTTTTGAATAATGAAGTTTCGCGTATTATTCCCGTCTCACTTTTTCAGTTAAGACAAATATAATAGAGTCCAAAATTTTGCATGTATTATAGGGAAATCTATGAATTTACCGCCTTTTTACCCCCTAATGTAGTTTGTATTTTTGCTTATTAAAAAGGGGGAAACAGCCTTGGAGATCGGAGAGTGGAAAAAAGCCAAAATCGGGGACCTTATAGTCATCGGTTATGTCAGCAGGACCGGTTGTTACCACAGCCAGATTGAGCTAGCGATAGTCGGAAGAATCATAAAAGGCAAATTGATATGGGGAACGCCAACGAAATTCCTATTTGAGGAGCATCGTCTAAAACCCATTGGCACACTACTGGATGATATTCAGGATAAAACAGCACTTATTGATCTAGCCCTTATGACGAAAGATAAGGAATGGTTTGAAGAATTGACGGGAGGATTAAAAAGTGGCGTATCGTGGAGCAGTCATTGAGCAGGATAACACTCTTCATTTTTCAAAAAATCAATTAACGAAAAAGAAAGGATTTATATCTGGCAAGACCAAACAAGCAACAATACAAGCGTTATTTGAAACAAGGTTTAACCGATGAGAACTTTATTCATCGCTATCCGTACTTGCTAACAGAATGGCTGCAAGCGGCGAAGCACAGACTTAAGCTGGTCAAATTAAATGATCTTTTCAAATCTTTCTTCCTTTCATTGTGTCACAAATAATTACATCACAAGCAGGAACTGGACACAGAAAAAAGAGCCAGGTGTGAGGAACCTGGCTAAAGGAATGGTTGCTTTCATGGGAATGGGGTTTGGAATTAACAGCAACTATTATGGACCATTCAATAAAAATTTATACAAAAAGCCAAGGAGTTTTTCAAGCTCCCAGGCTATAAGGAGCATCAAGAGCGCTAATTAGAGGGGATCTCCTTAACGCCTTGATACTGGTTATTTCCCGCATTTCAAGAAAAATATGCAAAAAACAGCCAGAGGAGGCTCCGGCTGCACAGTGTTATGGGTTATCGGATGAGAAAATGGGGGTCTTCTCATACCATTTATTATGGGCAAGTTCAAAAAGTTTCATACAGACAAAATAAAAAAGCCGAGATAAACTCGGCAAAATGAGAGAATGGGCAAGTTCAGGTGAGTGGTTAATGAACATGTACCCATTTTCAGAAGTAGTAAACAAAAAAGCCCCGGGGTCTTTAAATAGTATTCGCATTTCTATTTTAACAGACTGGGGGCTTCTCGACTATAAAAGATATTGTAATTGCTCCTTCCACAATGAAGATGAAATTGGATTTAATGGAAATACCGAATACATGTGTGGTAGTGGTCTGTGAGGGTAAGGTGAAGATCGGGGAGAGGCTCACTTCGAAGGGAAGCCCAAAAGGAGCAGAGTACAGCATCTTGAAAGTTTAAAGGATGTTTTCAAAAAAACTCACCAATTCGATCTCTACCTAGAAGTTTATGTAATCCTGAGTAGTTATGTTTATTACAATCCGCAAACTAGATACTCGTATAGATCAGCTAAAGATAGTAAAGTATTCAATTTCAATATGTATGAATATAACGAAGCTTTAGACATCTGTATCAGGAAGTATATTTTCGACTTCACTTAAGCGTTATAAGGAATATGGCTGTTTATTTTCGGTTAAAAGAATTCATGCATGGCGATTTCCGCAAAGTGGATGAAGATTGGCGGTTTATTATAAGTAGAGTTGTATAAACAGCACCCAAACCGGTGCTATTTTTTATGACCAAATATAGAGAGCGCCTAATATATAGAATTAACCAGGGGATCACTTACTTTTGTCGAAATTTGACGAACGAATTTTATAGGATTTTATTGCTTCCTCTTGCAATATATAGGATGGAGGAAATGGTAAGATGAGTGAAAAACAAATAGAATTGAAAAGATACGTTGAACAGATAGAGGAATTGAGCAGCATATCGCCGCATATTATGGCCGTGTCTAATTTGCTTAGTGAAAGCTGATGAAACTCAAAAAAAGGGTTTTTGGTTTGGTGACTTTAGAACATTGATCACAGCGGGAGAATACAGAGTCAGTCATACATTTTATCCATCGATGAATGAAGGAGAAAAGGTGTCTGTAGCGGCATATTTCCCAATTACTGAATAAGTTTTTGATTTATAAGCTTCTTTATAAATATCCTAAAAAGAAAGGTGCACTCACTGATGCCAGTGGGTGTACCTTTCTTACGGTTACTATTTTTTAATTGAGCTCTTAAAATGAGCATTGCCGTAGTTATCACAATGGCCGCTTTTAGTATAAGGGTATTCACTGATATTGTACGTGATACTTAAGTCAATTTCTTGCTCTGTTTCCATGTTGTACACTCTTTCCTTTGAAGTCAATTGAATATGATAACAGATTTTATGTCGAACGAGGAGCAGGAAATCCAAGCTTTTTGTCCAAATATAAGGTAAAAGGGGAGTGGAAAAGTGCAATTTAAATATCAAATAAACTTTAATGATCAGGAAGTATTTTTACAAGAACTCAGAAGAAAATTTGAAGAGTTTCACCTAGAGTCAAAGAACTTTTCATTTGAAAAAAAAGAAAACACAACTTGGGTTTTTCTAATGGATGTACAGTTTAAAGAGTATGCAAAAGAATTAGAGAAGACGACCGGTATTCATAAAAATGTTATACCGATTATGCAAGAACTTGAAGATGAGGGCGTAGTATTAGCACAAAAACTTTTATTAAACTAAGTCGCCCGAGCGAAAAAGAGAAGAAGAAACAGTTGCATCCGTACAGCGGGTGCTTTTTTTCTTTGCTTAAAAACAATCTCGGAGATGGTGGTGATGTGAAGTAGCGAACTGGGGTGATATCAGATCAGAATGGGAAACAACCAAGACCACGCTTTCTGCATTAGCGGAAAAGTATGGTACAAAACTCGGTACCTTAAAAAGCCGCGAAGAATGGTCGAGGGATCGAACGAAAAAGGATGCAATCAAAAGTGAAAAGGTTACAGCTACTCAACAGAAGGATGTAACCAGGAAAAAGCATGGTGGACAACCGGGCAACAGGGGAAATCCAAGCCTTCTACAAAATTTCTGAAACGCAACAAAGCAGCTCTATAGTACGTACTATTCTCCAAGTTTCTACCAAATGAAACACAAGAAATTATCGGTGTAATGACCGATCCTTCAGCAGCTGATTTAATGTGACAAGCGAAACAAATTCAGTTTGCCGCGATCCGGATATAATTTCTTCATCCACACCACTCCTTTTTATTGGAATGTACGTTCTTGTTTTATCCTTCAGTATAAACAACTGGAATTACATTGAAAAATAATATTTTACATAACAAAAAACCCCGGTTTTGGCCGGGGGTATAGAGGTATTTGACTTTGGAAGAAGAAAAACCAAAAGATTTAAAATTGAGTATGAAAAAATCACATGAAAATCACATTTTAACCGGATAAATGCGGATGAACTGTGATTATGGGCAGCCTATAGTTCAAGAAGAGCCAAGGTAAAACAGTTGATTCGGCTTGAACTGGATTAAATGTGAATCCGTGCCCGATATCTACTGAATATAGTCACGTTACACATTCAAACAGGAGCTAAAGTAAGAGTTTACAAAGAAGCTGGGTTCATTCTTACAGAAAAGCAGGACACTCAGTAGTATCCGCCGCCACCATATCCGTAGTTTCCTTTCACGTAAGAGGCACCAATGATAATAAGAAGAATAAATAAAACAACAACAAGCGCAAATCCAGACCCGTATCCACCGTTGTTTTCATAGCCACCTTTGTTTTCGTAGCTCACAGCTATCACCTCCTGCTTTTATATAGTATGGAGAAACTCAGGCAAGGATTGGATGAATGACCTTATACAAATAAAAAATTTTACCTGTGAGAAAGGTTGGTCATGCCAATCGGGAGGCGGACCGTAAATTTTATTGAGTAGTTGACCAAAACTGTTAAGTAAAAAGCTTTTTCGGTAACCGGGTTAAAGAAAGGCTCGTCAAAGGATACTGTAAATTTTTATGTTAAACTGTCGGGCAGGTAAGTTGAACAAGAAGTAGTTAATACTAACTGCGACAAATTATAATTATTGGTGTGTTAGTAAGTGCTTTTGGAAGGAGAATAAAAAATGCCTGTTATTGAGCATCAGCAGTTTATTAAAGCACCTGCCGAAGTATGTTTTGACCTTGCAAGAAATGTAGATATTCATACTCAAACGACCTCTAAAACAAAGGAAAGAGCTGTTGGTGGAGTGACAGAAGGGTTATTAGAGCAGGGAGATACTGTTACCTGGGAAGCCATTCACTTTGGTATTAAACAAAGATTGACAGCCAAAATCACATTAATGGAAAAACCTCATAAGTTTATAGACATTATGGTGAAAGGAGCTTTCCAATCCTTTGTTCATACCCATCAGTTTATTAAAGAAGCAGGCGGAACCATCATGATAGATACATTCCAATACAAATCGCCGTTTGGTCTAATTGGCGTTGCAGCCGACAAGTTGTTTTTGGAAAAGTATATGAGAGCATTTATTATTTCTCGTGCAAAAGAACTGAAAAAGATTGCCGAAAATATGGATTAATCCTCTGCAACCGGTGTTTAGTTGCAGAAGGAGTAAAGAAACGCTGCTCTTAGGTTAAGCAGTGGTTGACCGAAACTGTTGAGGAAAGAAGACTATTGTTTTTCAGTTTTCTCTATGTCCTTTCGTAGCAAATCAAGTCTTTCATTAATTGCATTTAACTGGTCAATTACGTATAAGAGTAATCCGCCAATTAACCCAATTAACACACCAAGTGGACCACCAAATATGAAGCCAGGGATCATCCCGACAATTAAATAAAAAAGCACTCTCATTTATATCCCTCCATATACAATTTTACCAATAATTAGAGGGGAAGCCAGAAAATGAATTTAATCAACAGTACGTCTAAAAAATAAAGCAATTTATTGTTCGCGAGCATGGGTATTTTTTAAAACACTTTAAGGAATGAAGAAATACTTTCACCTTTAGCACATCTATATCGTTCAAAATTGTTAGAAATACTCCCTGAAGAAATAAAACTACTACTTCTTTTAAGCAGGAGATAGTGCCTGTTTGTGCTTAATCAACCCCTAAGCAGTTAAATACGCAAGCAGATTGCATGCCAGTTAACCACCTCAAGAAAAGAGTCGTTGTTCTCTTCATTTTCATAAATATTTTAAAGTTCACCAGAATATAAATGGAATACATAATTTTTAAGTGCTTTTGTATAAAAGGAGGTGGAAGCGGCCATCTTGTTGAAAGAACAATTCGAACAAAAGGGGAGATAACCAATGAAAATGAGACAAGATGCCTGGTCAGAAGAAAATGATTTGCTCCTTGCGGAAACGGTATTACGTCATGTGCGCGAGGGAAGTACCCAGCTGAAAGCGTTTGAAGAAGTAGGAGATACACTGAACAGAACGGCAGCAGCCTGCGGGTTCCGCTGGAATGCTGTGATTCGGAAGCAGTATGAAAAAGCATTGGGACTCGCGCGCAAACAAAGGAAACAATATTTTCGTAGCCTCCAGAAGAAAGAACGGGCTTCAGGCATACAAGTTATCTTAGAAGATCCATCTGCGGGTGAAAACACAAATGCAGCTATAGGCTCTCCAGCCCTTACGATGAGAGAGATTATTGCTTTCCTGCAAAATATAAATACATCTGAAGCAGATTGCGAAATCCTTCAAAGAGAACTTGAAATGATCAAACGTGAGAAAGCGGCGATAGAAACAAAATATGAGGAGCTTGAAAAAAGAGCGCTCACGATGCAGCAAGACTATGAAGAATTAGTTAAAATCATGGACCGCGCGAGAAAAATGGTCGTGTTGGGTGATGAATCAGCCCGAAAATCCACCCTGCAGCTTGAAAACAACGATCATTTAGAGAAAATTGCAGAATAAAAAGCGCAGTGCATTCTGCGCTTTTTATTTTGCGGGTAGGACTGGTATGATTATCAGCTGTTATACTCTCTCTGTTTCCATCTGCCCCACTATAGAGGTGTTTTCTACATCCTTATCTCCGCCATTATAAGAAATCATAAAATACTTCCTGCTTTTCTTTTAAAGATAGTTTACTTTACAATAATGCCAAAAAGACTGAAGGCCGAAAAGGAGGAATATGCGTGAGGTGTGGATCAAAATGCTTCCTCGTTGAAATGGAAATAAAGGGAGAGAAGCAAATCAAGCCTGTCACTGCGAGAACACCCGCGAATGCGAGAAAAACCATTCGGTTAGAATACGGAGCAGAAGCTCAGGTTTTATCGGTTATAGAAGAAAAAAAGAAATCATCATCCTGAACGATTTATAAGCTCTCTACAAAGCGAATATTTCTGTAAAAAAGCACAGCAGAAGCACTGTGCTTTTTTAAACGTACCTTTGTCAGTAAACGGAAGCGGGCCAGTTTCTGCTTTCTTTTAGGCGTTTACTTTTTGAAAGAATTGTGGAAGGTGTTCTTTGTGTGCTTCGAGCATTTCATCCACAATTTCTTTGGCAATGGTATCGGTAGGGGTTAATGGATTAATCGCAAGCGCTAATACGGCTTTTTCATAATCACCTGTTACAGCAGCTTCTGCTGCTACACGTTCAAACGATTTAATTTGCTGCACCAAGCCGCGTACCGCAACTGGCAGTTCTCCCATGACGATCGGTCTTGGCCCGTTTTTTGTAATCACGCAGCTTACTTCAACAGCCGAATCATCTGGAATGCCGGCAATGGCGCCGTTATTGCGCGTATTCACCGGCTGGATGTCTCCTTTATCCGTATAAATAGAGGTGATCAAACGAACCGCTGCATCGGAATAGTACGCACCGCCGCGTTTTTCAAGCTGTGGCGGCTTGATATCGAGCTGTGGATCTCGATAAAGCTCAAATAATTCCTGTTCCAGTTTCTGCACAACTTCTGCCCGTGTACCTTCTTCTTGTGCGTTCTTTGCATCTTTTTCCAGCATGTCTTTCGTTTTGTAGTAATACATGTGGTAAGGGCATGTTAAGACATTCAATGATCGGATAAATTCCGGCTCCCAGCCAAGTCCTTCAATATTTTTCACAAAACTGCTGTTATTCGGGTCTGTTAAGAGCTCGATGACTTTGTCTTTGACACTTTCCCCGTCTACAAACACATCAAGTCCATACACCATATGGTTTAAACCGGCAAAATCAATCCGAATACGTGAGTGGTCCACATCAAGCAGTTTGGCAATGCCCATTTCCATGCCGATCGGCACGTTGCATAACCCGACCACCTTTTGGATATTGGAATAACGCAGAACGGCTTCAGTTACCATGCCGGCTGGATTGGTAAAGTTAATGAGCCAGGCATTCGGGCAAAGCTCTTCCATGTCTTTGCAAATATCCAGAATAATTGGGATCGTGCGCAGTCCTTTGAATAAGCCGCCCGGCCCATTTGTTTCCTGCCCAAGCACGCCATATTTTAAAGGGATGCGTTCATCTTTTGACCGTGCATCAAGAAGGCCGACACGGAACTGTGTTGTAACAAAGTCAGCATCTTTTAAAGCGGCCCGGCGATCAAGTGTTAAATGAACGTCAATTGGCAGCCCGGCTTTTTGGATCATTCGTTTGGCAAGAGTGCCGACGATTTCAAGCTTTTCTTTCCCGGCTTCAATATCCACAAGCCAGAGTTCGCGTACAGGCAGTTCCTTATACCGCTTAATAAATCCTTCAACCAGTTCAGGGGTGTAGCTCGATCCGCCGCCAATAGTGGCAATTTTAATTCCTTTTGTCATTTCTTGCACCTCCACTTTTGATATATTTATGGTAACGTGATCAAGGTAGGGAGGGAAGGTGTTCGGGCTATTGCGTTTTTTATTCCAGCAGAAGGCGGCTGTTGCAAGTTAGTAACATAGTGTTACACGCAATGCAAAAGCTAGTGAAAGGCCGCCATTGAAGACTTCATCCTTTTTCGAAATTAAGAATAATCAAACAAGGAAGTGCAGCAGTCTTATCCGTGTTATAATTTTTTTAAGATTGTGTGGTGGAGGGATCGGATTGTTTACTTATGAACACATTTTATCGTTTAATGAATTGGAAACGATTTTATACCAATATATTGCCTCTAATCGAGAGAAAGTCATCCATATGCGTGCCCGGGATCTGGCGGATGCTACGCATGTTTCGCCTTCGACCATTTCACGTTTCTGCCGGAAAGTAGATTGCGAAGGCTTCGCAGAATTAAAAGCGAAATTAAAAATTGACCTGGAAATGGATAAGAAAAAGAATATTAAAAGTTCGCATTATACCTTTGCGGAATTTGCAGAAAAAGCGTTTGAGGGACGGTTTGAAGCAGACATTCAAGAAATCTCCAGACTGGCTGCTTTCTCTAAAAGCGTGATTTTTGCAGGCAGCGGCAGCTCCGGTATTCTCGCTCAATATGGATCCCATTATTTTTCTGGATTAGGAAAATTCTCCACATATATGAGCGATCCTTTTTTTCCGGTCTATGACGATTTGCGAGAGACGACAACGATTGCCCTGTCGATCAGCGGTGAACACAAGCACACGGTAGATTTAGCTGGAAAACTCAAAAAAGAGGGCAGCCGCATCGTCAGCATTACTAATAATAAAGACTGTGCGCTTGCTAAAATGTCTGAAATTAATATCGCTTATTACATTACGGAAGAACGTCATCATTATACAAACATTACCACACAGCTGCCTGTGCTTTATTTAATTGAATCTATTGCGAGGAACATGCATGCTCTTTTGCATTCCCGTTAAATGCAGGTCATTTTTTTTACCGCTGCCCATACAGAAATCTATCTAACAAAATCAAAGCCTAACTTAAATCAAAGGCACATAGCTGCCTGAAAAAGCACAGCTTATAAGCTGTGCTTTTTACCCTTCCTATAAGGGGGGGTTTTTGTATAATCTGATCCTTCTTCATTCCTATGGTACTGCTCACTGTGGTAGGGTCAACTTCTACTACAACAGAGGAGGCTGCTCCGGACTTTCGCCGGATTATCCATCCTCTCTCCATGGAAGTATTAAACACTTGTAAACAAATATTCAATTTAATGTATAATTAAACTAATCTCTGAGAGGGATAGTAATCAAAAAAAATAGTGTTTGAAAAAGTCAGAAGTAAAATTTAGTTGCATTATAAGAGAAGAAAGAGTAGACTTTGAACCAAATAAAACCGTCGGGAGTCTGTGGGATCAGGCTGAGAGTACAACTAATCTGTTGTAGACCGTGATAACCTGTTGGGTAATGCCAGCGTAGGGAAAGTGGGAAGAATAATACCTATCGACACTTTGCCTGCGCAAAGTGTTTTTTTTATTTTATATTTATACAAAAAGGGTGAATGAAAGAATATGGACCAACAGCAAAACATTATAAAATATGTAATGGAATTTATGCAGGAAGATTCGTCCGAAGAGCAGGATTTTAATGAACTGGCGCTCCGTCTCTACACCTATCAATATCAAAACAATCTTCCATACCAGTCATTTTGCAGACAAAAAGGGAAAACACCACGAATGGTCAAGTCGTGGAAAGACATACCAGCTGTGCCCATTACAGCGTTTAAAAACATTACACTGAGCTGTATCGATCCTGAAAAAGCGGAAGCCGTTTTTATGACGAGCGGAACGACACAGGGTGTGAAAGGGAAGCACTTCCATCCGGATCTGCGTATTTACGATCAATCTATGACCTTAAACTTTAAAAACCGCTTTATGCAGGGGGGAGACCGCATCCGTATGGGAATTCTTTTCCCGACGGAAGAGGAAATGCCCAATTCCTCACTTGCTCATTATTTGGCATTGGCAGTCCGGGAATTCGGCACAGCCGAAAGCCATTATCTTTTGACGCAACAAGGAATCGATATAGACCGTCTTTTAAATGATCTGAACCGTGCTGAGGAAACGGGCGAGCCTTATGCCCTTTTGGGCGCAAGCTACAGCTTTGTGCATCTTCTTGAAGAATTGACACGCCGAGGCAAAACTTTCTCTCTTCCTCCAGGAAGCAGAGTGCTTGATACAGGCGGGTTTAAAAATCAATCCAAAGAAATGGAGCTGTCAGAGTTTTATCGTCTGCTGTCAGCTGCTCTTGGAATTGAATGCTCAGCCTGTATCAATATGTACGGTATGACAGAACTCAGCACGCAGTTTTATGACAGCGGGAATGAAACTATACCTTCCGTCAAATCTGGCCCTCAATGGATCCGCACAAGAGTGATCAATCCTTTAACAGGAGAAGAATTGCCTAAAGGTGAACAGGGCGTTCTCGTCCACTGTGATTTGGGCAATTTCAATTCGGTTACGACCATTCTGACGGAAGATATGGGGATGGAAACAGAGAATGGCTTTTTGCTTCTGGGCCGCGTTCAAGGCACGGAAGCAAAAGGATGCTCCATTGCAGCAGAAGAATTTATCAAAACGGCTTCAAAAGGTGCATCAGAATGAGGGAAATTGCAGGATACCTGCCGGATATAGGCGAGACCACATTGGAAATGAAAGTGTTAACGTTCTCTAAAAAAGGAGAGACGGTTGAAGCGGAGATTCCTTTATTAACAAAGGAACAAATAAATAAAGTGATTGAGAAAGTGAAAAAAGCAAGCGAGGAAGTGCTGAAAAGTTTTTCTGTTTCAGATATGATCTGCATTATTGACAGGGCCATTGAGCAGCTGCTGGACCGCCAGTCACCTTATCGGCAAAAAGCAGAAAAACTGCTGCCTATTGTAACGGGCTATGATGAAGAAATCATCCGGCTTGGCCTGACATCTTATTTAAAAACGTTCCGAAAAAAGGGGCTGCAGCGTTTTCTGGCTGAAGATTTCGGCAATCCGTTGTTATTGGATGATTTTCAGCCCCGCATAAAAGGAGGTTTTTCCAAAGCCATAGGTCCGAACCTGATCACTCATATTTGGGCCGGGAATGTTCCGGCTCTTCCTTTGTGGAGTTTTATTTCAGGACTGCTTGTGAAAGCAGGAGCAGTCGGTAAAGTGTCTAGTGCAGAACCGTTCTTTTCTGGATGGTTTGCCCATTTGCTGGTGGAAATTGAACCCCGGCTTGCAGACTGTTTTGCGGTTGTGTGGTGGAAGGGCGGCGACGAAGAGAGGGAGCAGCGGCTCTTTGAGCAGTCAGAGGTAGTTATAGGCTATGGAGGCAATCAGTCACTGCAATCGTTGCAAAACCGGATGCCGGTGACAACGCGCTTTTTACCTTTTGGCCATAAAATCAGTTTTGGGGCTGTATCAAAATCAAGCCTTGATTCAAGAAAAGGGTGGACCACGGTCCATTCGGCAGCGCTTGATGTGATCCGATATGATCAGCAGGGCTGCTATTCTCCTCACCTTTTTTATGTCCAAGAAGGCGGACATGTTTCGCCGCGTGATTTCGCGCGCTTTTTGGCAAATGAACTGGAGAACTTTCAAACAAGATATCCACGGCGGGAGCTTTCGATGGAGGAATCCGCAGCGGCGGCAGCATGGCGCCAAAAAGAGGAAATAGCGCTTTTTTCAAAACCTGGCCATGAAGTGCTGGGTAATAGAGCAAATGACTGGACCGTGGTTTATGAAGAAAACCCCTCTTCTTTTCTGCCAAGTGCGCTAAACCGGGTGGTAAAAGTCATTGCTTTCCGCGACATTGAAGACATTCTTCCAATCATTGCGCCCCATCGTTCTTTTCTTCAGACAGTAGGAGTGGCTGCCAGTCCTGCTGAACTGTTTCGATGGGCTGAACAGCTTGCGAAAATCGGGGTTACACGCATTGCCGCCCTCGGATCCATGACATCACCAGAAGCTGGCTGGCACCACGACGGCCGGTTTAATCTATTGGATTTAGTGTATATGGTCGACATAGAAGCAGCGGCAGAGGCATCAAGCGAGCAATTTGCCCCTTACGTCGACTAGATGAGGAGAACAAAAATGGGATTTTTAACGATAAAAAATGCAGACTTTACGTATCAAGGAAAGCAGGCTGTTATTTCGGACGTGAATTTGGATATTACAAAAGGGGAATTTCATTGTCTGCTGGGAAAAAGCGGCTGCGGGAAAACAACGCTGTTAAAGCTGGCTTCAGGACTGCTTCAGCCTGATAAAGGGATCATTCAGCTGGATGGAAAAGAACTTGACGGACCTTATCAGGAATGTGGCTTTATGTTCCAGTCTCCTACTTTACTTGAATGGAAAACGGTTATAGATAATGTTCTCCTTCCTATTTTCTTGAAGCGGAAGGTGACTGAAGAAGATCGGGAGCACGCAGCCAGTTTGCTGGATATGGTAGGCTTGTCTGAGCATCACAATCGCTATCCGGCACAGCTTTCAGGAGGACAGCAGAGCCGCGTATCCCTTGCGCGGGCACTGATTCAACATCCATCCATGCTGTTTTTAGATGAGCCGTTCGCAGCACTTGATGCGATCACTAGAGAGGAATTACAAGAAGACTTGCTGAAAATTTGTCAGCTTCATCAAACGACAGTTTTGTTCATTACCCACGATATTTCCGAGGCGGTTTATTTGTCTGACCGTATTTCTGTTATGGACAGGGGACGCGTTATCTATGAAGAGAAGGTTCTTTTAAAAAAGCCGCGGCTTATCAATATGCGATATGAACCGTATTTTAATCATCTTTGTTTAACGCTGCGGCAAAAAATGAGCGAGGGGCGCCCATGAAATATACTCAATTGTACTCACTGCTCCTGTTTCTGATTTTGATCGTTGTATGGCAGCTGGCCGCAGGCAGTATGTCAGAACTGGTTCTGCCGGCTCCTTCTATTATTCTTCATACGTTAGTAGAAGGGCTTTTAAGCGGTTATTTCACAGGCCATATTATCCAAACGATGCTGGAAATTTTGCTAGGCCTGCTCTTAGGCGGCTTTTTAGGATTTACAGCCGGCATTTTAATGGGGGAAAGCAAATTTTTGTACAAACTTTTTGCCCCATATGTGATCGCCAGTCAGGCTGTACCGAAACTGGCTCTTGCGCCCCTGTTTATTTTGTGGTTCGGCTTTGGGATGACGTCTAAAGTGATTATTACTGCCCTTATCTGCTTTTTTCCGCTACTGGAAAACACCGTGTCAGCTATTCAATATACAGATAAGCAGAAACTTGAATTGTTCCGCATGCTGAAAGCCAGCCGGTGGCAGACATTGATTTACTTGAAAATTCCATCAGGTCTTCCGAGTATTTTGGCCGGACTGCGTGTTGCGGTTATTCTCGCTGTGGTCGGCGCTGTTGTGGGCGAATTTATCGGAGGAAGCGAAGGGCTTGGAGCGCTGATTATTGCCTCGCAGGGCATGATGGATACTCCCTTAATGTTTGCGTCTTTAATCATTCTGACCGTTATCGGCATGGTTTTATATCAGCTCGTATACCTGGCTGAAAAGCGATGGACAAAATCATCTATGAAGGAGAACAAAAAATGAAAATGAAAAAACGATCCGCTTTATTTTTATCCGCGGCTTTATTCTTGGCGGCCTGCGGAGCAGAAGGGACGAAAAAAGAAACGGCTGAGGAGCCAGAAAAAGTTGCTGACATCAAGGTTGCAAGCTGGAGCCAGCCGATCACTGAACAGACCAACCTGCTTGTAGATGAGAAAAAAGGATTTTTTAAAGATAATGGTCTGAATGTGGAAGTGATTCCAGGGGCCGGCGGGGGAGATGCCATTAAAAATATCCTTTCTGGAAAAGCAGACATTGCTTTTACTGATCCGGGCTCTCTTTATTTTGCTCTCGACAAAGGGGAAAAATTAAAAGTTTTGTATAATGTCTATCCGCAGAACGTTTTTAATATTGTGTCGCTAAAAGAAAAAAACATTACCAAGCCCGAAGATTTAAAAGGCAAAACCATTGGCGTTTACAGCCTGTCAAGTGGAACTCGTCAGAATCTGCTTGTTATGCTGAACCAGGTGGGTCTTTCTGAAAAAGATGTAAACATTGTTGAAACAGGCCTTTTAAACTTTGCTCCTCTTATGCAGGGGCAAGTGGATGCTACAGCAGCCACCGATACAGGGCTTGTTATCGGCAAGGAAAAAGGGCTTGGTGATGTGAATGTCCTTGAAGTAAAAGACTATTTAAACGTTCCAAGCGACGTTTTTGTTGTAACAGAAAAAACATATGAAGAAAAACAGGATGAGCTGAAGAATTTCTTGGAGGCCTATCAGTCGAGTGCCCAGTGGATGATCGACAATCCAGAAGAAGCCGCTTCATTAGCAGTTGACTATGCAATCGACGGAAAAAATGAAGAGCAAAATCTTGATATTATTAAGCTCCGCAACGCCTCAGCTGTTTCCAGCCTGACTGAAGAGAAAGGTCTCGGCGCTCTTGATACGGATATCCTGCAGCAGGGCGCAGATACGTATAAAGAATTAGGACTGGTGAAAAACCAGCTTAATATGGAAGATGCAGTAGAAGAAGAAATGGTACCGGCCAAATAATGGAGGAGACAATGAAAAAATTTCAAGGAAAAGTGGTGCTTGTAACGGGGGCCAGCCGGGGAATCGGTTCCTCGATTGCTCGTGCTTTTGCTTCTGAGGGAGCTTTTGTCATTGTTAATTACCTGCAAAACAAAGAAGCTGCCGAACAGGTTGCGGCTTCCTGCCAGGAGTTAGGCGGTGATGGATGGGCTATTCAGGCAGATGTAACCTTGCAAAACGCTGTACAGGAAATGGTCGAGCAGATCGTGCTGGAAGCGGGGAAAATCGACGTGGTCGTCAACAACGCCTTTGCACCATATGCGTTTAACCCCGAAGAGCGAAAATTAGCATGGGAGCTGTCATGGGATGATTACCAGCAGCAAATAGACGGCTCTCTCCGCGCTGCTCATTATATGTGCCAGGCAGTACTGCCTTTGATGAAAAAGCAGTCCGGAGGCAGTATTATTAATATGATTAGCAATTTGGTGGAAAGGCCTATTATTCCTTATCATGAATACAATACAGCCAAATCCGCCCTGCAGGGGTATACCCGCAACTTAGCAGCTGAACTTGGCCCGTTTGGTATCCGGATCAATTGTGTAGCACCCGGCCTTGTATATCCCACAAGCTCCAGCAGGCATACAAAGGAAGAAGTCAAGAACATGATTATTGCCCAAACACCGCTTCGCAGGATCGCTCTTCCTGATGACATTGCCGGTCCGGTCTTGTTCCTTGCTTCTGATTGGAGCCGCTTTATGACCGGACAGACATTATTTGTGGATGGCGGCTTCGTTAGTTGACATATATCAATGAGCCTGTAAACGGGTTTGAACAGGACGGTGCTCATAGGATCAGCCGGCTGGTTTTTACTATTTAACGTCTAGAATGCGGACTACATTCAAAAACCTTTTTAAAGACAAGCGCTACCCCCCTGATATATAAGGGATAGCGCTTGTTTTATTTTAGCTTTCTCTCTATCAGTACAGCATATCTAATTGGTTTTGAGGAGCAACCATCTGCTTACTTCCAGGAACATGAACTTAACGATAACCATACTTGTTTGTGGAGCCCCTGTTTGTTTTAAATGGAAAAAAGAGTTACATTCACATAATAGGTATGCAGAATTGTAAACAAAGAAAGGGATAAGCATTTCAGATTTCTCCGGCGAATAAACACATAGGGTGTTACAGCTGTACTCAACAAAGTTTTTGCGAAGTACGTCGTTCCCGCTCGCTTCTATCTTAACCATATACTTCCACAACCTATCTTTCTGTGATTCGTTGACTCGAAAATCACGAACATGCTTTAATTAATATCTAATTTAGAAGCTGCCGCCCGCTTACCTGATAGTTGAAGTGAGGATGTTCTCGCCGAAAATGATAAAATGTAAGAGTGAAAAATATGAATCGGATGTGCGGATAAACAAGGTCAGCGAGAGCGTGGCAGCATGATTTGTCTAGTGACTGTTTTAGGAAGAAACAGCGAACCAGACAATACGTTCATATAACTGAATTTGAAACACTTTACTTCATAGGAGATTCGTACGGGTGAACGTGTTGAAAGGAGTATCCAGGTGAACAAAGAATTCAATAATGATTTTATCGATGCCTTAATCGTTTCTCTTCAAGACGAAAGAATCATCGAAAGAATAAAAGAAATTACTGAAGCAGGCGCGTCTGGCCCGATGGAGGAGTCAGAGGAGCTGCTAAAAGAAAGGGAAAAAGAAATTGCCAGGCTCCGGCAGGAAGTTGAGTTCAAAAAACAGGAAATTCAAGAGTACCAAGTAAAAATCCATGATTTAAAGCAGAAAACGGATGCCTACTTGGATGAATTGCAAAAAAGAAGAGCGGATTATCGGGAGGCAGAAGAGCTTTATAGGGCTGTTCAGCAGTTATCCGAAACCACAAAAGAGTCTTTAAAAGGAATCTTTAAGGGGCAAACCGTACAGGAATTTATCATTTGTGGCGTGCAGTATGAAAACATCTCCTCCTTATGGGATTTTATCAAAAATGAGCTGATGGAGGGGCGGGAGGAGGAAAGAGACGTTTTGCTCGCTCTGTTTCAGTTTTTCTTTCGAGAATACAGCAAAACATATGATACCCCTTTATATAAACTGCAGGAAGTAAAAATAAATGAAGTTTTTAGAGAAGACTTGTACATAAGAAGCGTCAACAGCCATATATCTGGGAATATATCAGAAATCCTGCTGCCAGGATATACAAGCATTAATGGTAAAATTATCAAAAAATCAATCGTGAGAGTATAGCAGGCGATTTAACAAAGGAGAAATAGACATGACATCGATTACGATTCCAGAGCTTGGAGAAGAGATTGAAAAAATCCTTCTGGTACAGTGGTATAAACAGCCCGGTGATTATGTAACGGTGGGCGATACGCTGGCCAAATTCAACAGTGATGGTATTGAATTTGACCTTTTTTCAGAAACAGAAGGTACGCTTAAAGAGTTATTTGTAACGGAAGACACGTTAGTCAAAATTGGTGATGTCATATGTGAGATGGACTCTGGCAGTTCACCGTCAGCAGAGCCGTCCGCCGCAGAAGAGGAAGAAACTGCTGAAGACGAAAAGCCTTCCGAAAGTGTAACAATCCCAGAGCCAAACAGTGTGAAGGACAGCTCGATTCACTTAATGGACAAGAATGACAAGCCGGTTTTATTTTCAACAGATGTACAAACGATTCCGGTTACGTCCATTTCCATGACATACAAGGAAGTAAAAACACTAATCAGCCATTTGTATGAAAGAGCAGAAGCAGACTTTTTCAAGGAGGGAACAAGTTTCTTCCAAGATATTAAACAGATGCTTCGTTCTAGATGGGTATTCATGAATAACGTAAATGTTGTATACGATCACAATGTTACAGCTCTATTTCCTTACAGAAAACATTATAAATTAGCGGATGAAGATTTTGACTATAAAAAGCATCTGGATGTGTCCGGTTTTAAAGGTGATGCGATGACTCAGGAAGAAACGGTTAAAAGCTTTGATACAACCGATCACCCTGTATTTCAAAAAATAGCCGCTTTAGATGATGGATCTACAAGTAAGAATCCGCCCGTTTCAAGGATATTTGCGAACACGGCTGCACATTCTACTAAATCCATCGCCTTTAAATTTAATGAGTATGAGATGCAAAGCTTTGATGTGGTCAATCAAAAAACCGATTTGCAGGGGAAAGGCTTTTTCGTGCCGATCTTCCGTTTAAAAGGAGAGAATGCCTTCGGGACCGATGATCGGACCGCTGTTCATTTATGGCTGGAAAATGGATTGGTGCCAAGTGGATTAAGTGCGAAACGCCAGCACGAATATGAGTATTTGCTTGCACTGCATCAATTAAAGGGTTTAGACCATGAAAACTTTGAAAAAGAACTGCCGTCTATCGCAATTGATTCCAAGTCGCTGTTTGAGAAGCTGTTAAACTCTGAAAAAGTAAGAGCGGAAGTAGATACATATGACGAAAAGATGCTGACAGATCCGAATCGAGGCCATTGGGACCTGTGGCCGGTTCTTGATGAAGAAAAGCCTTTAACGATAAAGCTGAATGCTGAAATCATGGCCCGAAACCCAAAAATGGATATTCGGGAAGACGGCGTAGTGGGAATCGATTTTGGTACGAAAAGCACTGTAGTCGTCCACCAGGAAAAAAGTGACTTTACGCTTCCAATGCGTGTGGGAGTTGGCTACTTTAACACAGAAGTGCAGGACTGGCATTACGAAAATCCAACCGTCATTGAATTTATTGATTTAGAACATTTCCTGGAGCTTTACCGGGAAAAAGAAGGCAGGCCGGATACGAAATGGCAGGATGTAACGGTTTCCCATACGGCTTTTAATAGTTTAATGAACGGAAAGAGTGACCATTACTACTCTATCTTGAATAATCTTAAGCAATGGGCTGGAGAAAAGAAAAAACATCTGCGTTTAAAAGACAAAAGAGGATATGATGTGGTTCTGCGTTCCTTCTCGGATTTAACAGAGCAGGAAATCAACCCGATTGAGTTATATGCCTACTACCTCGGTTTGTATATTAACAACCAGCATAATGGCATTTATCTGGACTACATCTTGTCTTTCCCGGTCACTTACGAAAAAGCGGTCAGAGAAAAAATTCTAAAGAGCTTCCAGCGCGGATTGAAAAAGACCCTTCCTGTTTCGATTCAGGAGGATGAAGAAGTGATGAGAAGATTTCGCGTGACAAGCGGCGCGAGTGAACCAGCCGCCTACGCCATTTGTGCCTTGCAAGAGTATGGGTTTGAACCGGAAGAGGATGAAAAAACGTATTACGGCGTGTTTGATTTTGGCGGGGGTACGACCGATTTTGACTTTGGTATTTGGCGCGAAGCAGGCCCGAAAGAAACAAGATATGACTATGTGATCGAGCATTTTGCAGCGGGCGGTGACCGTTATTTAGGCGGTGAGAACCTGCTGGAGTTTTTAGCCTTCCAAGTGTTTAAAAACAACCAAAAAACGATGCGTGAATTGAATATCTCTTTTATTCTTCCGGCAGAATGTATGAGGTTCCCGGGAAGTGAGACGCTGATTAATGAGTCGCAGGAGTCCTATTTAAACATGAAGCAGCTGGTGGAAAAATTAAGACCTCTGTGGGAAAAACATGACCAGTATGAAGAGAAGTTCGAAAAAGGGATGATCCGGGCAGACCTGTTTGACAAAACCGGCCAGGCAAAATTGAATGTTGAACTTTTGGTTGATCAAAATGAACTCGAACAGCTTATTGAAGAAAGAATTGAAAAAGGCATTAAAAACTTCTTTGAGTCTTTACGACGCGCTTTTGCCCGTCCGGAAATCGGCAAAATCGATAAGATCAACATTCTGCTTGCAGGAAACTCATGTAAATCGCCAGTGGTGATGAATCTATTTAACAAATGGATGGAAAAGGAACAACAGAACAGTCAAAACTGGGGCGAGACGTCTGAAAATTCATTTGAGATTTTTCCGCCGCTCGGGACAGAAGCAGCCTATGCAAAACAGGAAGAAAAACATAAAGCAGTGAACCGGGATGTGTTAACCGCTCCGACTGGAAAAACAGGCGTGGCCTTTGGGCTTGTTCAAAGCAGAAAAGGCGGAAGCATCAAAGTAATTGACCGCAATATGATCAATGATGAATCAAAGTTCAAGTACTTCCTTGGCAGAGGAAAAAAAGGAAAGTTCAAAACGGTCATTGATCAGGAAGAAAAGTATAATACGTGGCATTTGTTTATTGATGCGTCAGAAGAAGATTTTGAAATATATTATACAAGCCTGCCGGAAGCCGGCACCAGCCAGCTCGATATTAAGCAGGCTCAGCGGAAAAAGTTTCGTATTGAGCATGTAGATGATTCCGCTTTTGTGTTCATTCGAACCATAAGCCCGACTGTCATTGAATATGTGGTCGCGCATGAAGATGGGATTTTAAATGACATTTATTTGAGTGACATTACGAAAGTCGACTTAAGCTGATCGAATGGATCGTAACTAAAATATAGGAAAAAAAGCGCAGATACCCGTCTGCGCTTTTTCTGTTCATGGTTTAGGTTTCTGTTATTTGGATTTACACATCCTTTCTGTAATAGGCATATTCCAATTCGTTGTATGATTTCACGGCGCTCCTGACGCGGCAAAGCCCGCTGTCAGTAAAGAAAGCTTGCCAGGCTGTGAATGGATAGTCATTTTACGGGTCCCGTACAATCATGGTTAGTACCAATGTTAGTATTAATGTTTTGATCAAACTAAATATGATGATTAGTTGCTTTTAAAAAGGTATAAAAACAAATGTAACATGAAAAAGCACCTGAATGAAAAGAAGGAAATAATGAATAAAATGTTATGGACCAAGGGTGAAGAAGGAATACCAAAGCAGATGGGAATAGAAGTACTTTAGACGTTTAAAGCTGTAAGCTTATCGGGACGACAGAGGACACTTATACGAATATGTAAAGAAGACCTATGGATGTCAAAATCCATAGGCTTTTTTGAATTAAAGAACAAATTGAATAAAATAACAGTCCGCTAGCTGTTTTGCAGCAGTGTCTTAATCCGAAAAGCAAGCCGGAGGCACAGCGTCTGTTCGGGGTCTTTTAAGCTGCGGCCGAGCAGCTCCTCGCATTTTTCCAGCCGGTAAATAACCGTGTTGCGGTGGATAAACAAACGCTTCGCGGTTTCGGACAGCTGGCAGTGCGACTCTAAATAAACCGACAGTGTCTGCATTAACAGATCATAATCTTTTTTCGGTTCGTCCACGAGTGCTTGGAATGTATTGTGGTAAAACTGCTTCATTTGCTCGTACGGAATCATCCGCAAAATCTCGGATACTTCTTTTGGCTGATAGGACTCTATAAATTCAGTGCTGCCGAGCATAGCCCCGTAATAAAGCGCATTTACGGCTTCTTTATGGGCTTCTGGAAGCCGCAGCAGCTGTTCGGCATATGTGCTGATGCCAAAAGAAATCGTTTTTTGCAGCAGCGTTCCAACCGATGACTGGACCGCTTTTAAAAAAGAAACGAAGCTTTCTTCACAGTTCTTCCAATTTCCTCTCGCCTCCATCAGAATCACAAACTTATCCTCTGAAGCAAACAGCTGCATGTTTTCCCCTGTTCCTTGTATGTCTTCATCAATCGTATCGTAAATCAGCTCGGATTCCCATTGGTGCTCGGCAAGAGAAAAGCTTTTTTCTGATTGATCTATACGGCCGGCTGCACAAAAATAGCGGTTTTCGTTCGAGAGACCAAACTCTTTCGCCCGGTTAAGGATTTCTTCAGACGAAGAAAAAGCCCCGTTTATAAAGTTTGTAAAAAATTCATTACGAAGCCGCTGTGTTTTTTGTTTGAGCGCATTTTCTTTCATGAGATCAAATGCAATCACGTTGGCAGCTTGTTCCACCGTTAAAACCGCAGAACGGTCTGTCGGCGGGATAAACCGATGAACAGCAAGGTAGCTCGGCTGTTTTTTATGCGTGTAGATCGGAAACAGCGTAAAGGTTTTTTGGATTTCGCTGTCTCGAAGCGAAAAAGCGGTTAAACCGGCTTTCGGCAAATGAGCACCCATGCCGGCAAACAACGAGTAAAAAGAATCTCCTAAATGGCCTGTGCTGTAAAACGGGCGCAGCTGGTGATTAAGCAAGGTAACCTGGCCCCCGATTAACCCGGACAGGCTTTGAAGAATTTTATCGAGCCCCTGCCCGTTCAGAATAAAGTTGGTAAATTGCTGGTGTGTTTTCATCGCCTGGTGAAGTTCGGTTGTCCGCATATCCAAAATGCAGCTTAAGGATTGATGGACAATATCTCCAAGAGATGTTTCAAAAGGTATATCAACCAGTGGCATCTCGTATCGGTCGGCAAGTTCAACCGCTTCTTCTGGGATATGATGTAAAAAGCGTTTTGTTTTAATGCCGAGGCCGGCACAGCCCTGCTTGTGCATTTCCTCCAGCAGCTCCGACAGGGAAGAAGGGTTGTCTTTTAAATGAAAAGCCGTCGTAACCAGCAGCTCATTAGGTTTCAAATAAGAAACGATATCGGGCGCGTCCATCATGTTAACCGTATTCACTTCACGGTCCAGTCCTTCCCGTCCTCCGGCCACAATCGCGCCGGAGAAGACAGGGAGATTCAGTAAATCTTTCATGAACATGTTCGTTCTCTCCTTGATGTTCGAATAGTCTGTTCTTTTAGTTAGATTAAACAATAAAACGAGAGAATTTTCTACATTTTTATGAATGTTTTTCGTTTATCGTTCGATTACAATAAAATCACACAAGAAAAGAGCGGGGGGATGGATATGATTAAAACGGATCCGCCTATCGAAATGAAAACGGCCTATGAAATGACGGAATGGCTGGCTCGTTACGGGCAGACCGAAAGAGGCGGCGTTACCCGCCTTTTATACGATCAAAAATGGCAGGAAGCCCAACAGGCGCTTCAAAAAGAAATGGAAGCTGCCGGACTTGTTTCTTATTTTGATGATGCCGGAAATCTTTATGGGCGTTTGGAAGGGTCCGAAAAAACGGATGCTGTGATTTTAACCGGTTCCCATATTGATACAGTGGCAGATGGCGGTAAATATGACGGAGCGTACGGCATTGTGGCCGGTATACTGGCATTGAAGTCACTCTTTAAGCAGTACGGGCAACCGAAGCAAACGATCGAAGTGGTGTCGCTTTGCGAAGAAGAAGGAAGCCGTTTTCCCCTCACATATTGGGGATCGGGAAACATTACAGGACTGCGGAAAGAGGAGCATATCCAAGAACTGAAAGACTCATCTGGCACAACGTTTACAGAAGCGATGAATGCGGCGGGATTTGGTCTTGGACACTTCTGCAAAGCAAAACGGGATGATTTGGATTGTTTTATTGAACTTCACATTGAGCAGGGAGAAGTACTGGAGCGGGAAGGAAAAGCAGTGGGCGTCGTCAGCCACATTGTCGGGCAGCGCCGCTATAACGTAACGATTACAGGAGAAAGTAATCATGCGGGCACGACACCGATGCCGTACCGAAAAGACGCGGTTTACACAGCGGCCGTGCTTACTCAAACGCTGATCGAGCAGGCAAAGAAAACCGACCCGGACCTCGTCGCCACGGTTGGCAGGATGGAGATTAAACCAAACATTCCAAACGTCATTGCCCGTGAAGTCGTGTTTTCAGTCGATATTCGCCATAGCGAGGAACCGTTGCTGGAATCGTTCAGCACTGCTATTTTCGAAACCTTTGAGCAAATCTGTCAGGTGCACCAGACAGGTATTCACATTGAAAACTGGATGAATGAAAAACCGGTGCCGATGTGTCAGAAGCTGAGTGCGCTGTCGACTGACATTTTAGAAAGAGAGCAGATTCCTTACAAAGTGATGACAAGCGGTGCAGGACATGATTCTCAAGTGTTTGGCCAGTATGTGCCAACCTCTTTATTGTTTGTGCCGAGCCAGCGGGGGATTAGTCATTCACCGGATGAATATACAAAAGCGGAAGACTTGGAACAGGGAGTCCAGCTGTTAAAAAAGACGTTATATGAGTTAGCTTACTAAGGAGGAAAACAAGATGACGGGATATCGTGAATTAAATACACCTTTACGTACAATCATGACACCGGGACCGGTTGAAGCAGATCCACGGGTGCTTCGTGCCATGAGTACACCGATTCTAGGCCAGTTTGATCCGGCTTTTACTCACATTATGAATGAAACGATGGATATGCTACGCCAGGTATTTCAGACAAAAAACCAATGGGCGTTTCCGATCGACGGAACATCCCGCTCAGGTCTTGAAGCGGTATTAACGAGTGTGCTGGCACCAGGAGATAAAGTTTTAATTCCGATCTTTGGACGGTTTGGCCATCTGCTGACGGAAATTGCAGAGCGCAATGGTGCTGAAATTCATACCATTGAAACAGAGTGGGGCCAGGTATTTGACCAAGATGAAATTATTGAAGCATTAGAGCGGGTAAAACCGAAAGTATTAGCTGTTGTTCACGGGGAAACGTCAACAGGATGCATGCAGCCACTTGATAAAGTTGGGAAAGCCTGCCGCGAAATGGGCATTATTTCTATCGTTGATGCAGTTGCGACCATTGCCGGAACAGAAGTGAAAGTGGATGAATGGCAGCTTGATGCGGTCATTGGCGGCACGCAAAAGTGTTTTTCCGTGCCATCCGGTATGGCGCCGATTACGTACAATGAACGGGTCGAGAAAATTCTGGCTTCTCGCAAGAAAGTGGAAAGAGGCGTACGGACAGCGGAAGATGCAGAAAATGTCCTGCATCCTATTCAAAGCAATTACTTTGATTTAAGCCAGCTACAGGACTACTGGGGACCACGCCGTCTGAACCACCATACGGAAGCGACGTCTATGCTTTATGCACTACGGGAAGGCGCCCGTGTTGTGCTTGAAGAAGGTCTTGAAGCGCGCTTTGCCCGCCACCGCCTTCATGAAAAAGCCATCATGGAAGGAATTAAAGCCATGGGGCTGACGCTGTTCAATGATGTGCCATGGAAACTGCCAATGGTCACATGCGTTAATATTCCAGAAGGTATTGACGGCGAAGCTGTTCGGTCTATGCTGCTTGAGCAGTTTGGAATTGAAATTGCCAGCTCGTTCGGCCCGCTCCACGGAAAAATCTGGCGCATTGGTGCAATGGGATACAGCTGCCGGAAAGAAAATGTATTTGCCGTATTATCTGGCCTTGAAGCCGCATTGATCCGAAATGGCGCCATTGTTCAAAGAGGAGAAGCACTGCAGGCTGCGCTAAATGTGTACGAGACAGCGGCTGCTGAAAAAGTTATGATGTAATAAGAAGCCGGCTCGTGTCCATAGTTTGTTTATGGTGGAAGCCGGCTTCTTACTCTTTTGCTTGGAAAAGAAGGTGAAGATATGCGGGAATGGATGAAGGTAAAACATTGGACTGCAGGGTTGCAATGGCTGTTTTTTCTTTTTACAAATACAGTCGTCATCCCGATTACGATTGGAAGTGCATTTGAGCTGGAGCAGGGGAAAATAGTAGCGCTCCTTCAGCTTTCTTTTATTTTCACAGGACTCGCTTGTATTGTACAAGCCCTGTTTGGCCATCGCCGTTCGATTATGGAAGGGCAGTCAGGTCTTTGGTGGGGCGTTATTTTAAGTATGTGCTACATAGCACCCGCACAAGGGATTCCTCTCTCAGTGCTGGGAGGCAGTATTTCAGCCGGCATTGTTTTATCTGGACTGATCACGGTGCTGGTCGGCTTATCCGGCTTATCCGCTCATATCGCCAAGTGGTTCAATGCCGGTGTTATGGCCGTCTTTACGTTTTTACTGGCCGTCCGGCTGAATACTATTTTTTTGAAAGGGATGCTCGGGCTCCCCTTTAGCACCGGCGAAGCCGCGCCGCAGATTGATGTTCCTGTTTTTTTACTGTCATGCGCCATCGTCCTGTTTACGATTTTGCTCAGTGTAAAAGGACATCCCAGCATCAGCCGCTATTCGCTTCTGGTCAGCATTATCGTCGGCTGGATTGTATATGAAGCACTATTTTCAGCTTCAGGAGAAACCGCCGGTATGAGCAGCGATCCTGCTTTTGGCTTGTTTCTTCTTGGGGATCTGTCTTTTGATGCTGGTATTATCATGACAGCTGTCGTTGCCGGTATGCTGAATCTATCGAATACATTTGGTGCCTTAAAAGGAACCGACTCGATGTATCAGGATGAAACAGGGAACCGGCAGTACCGCCGTTCTTTCACGATTTCAGGTGTGTTTACCATGGTCTCCGGTGTCTTCGGCATGGTGCCATACGCACCATACGTGTCGTCCATTGGTTTTTTGCATCAAACGCGCATTTTGGAGAGGCTGCCGTTTATTCTTGGAGGTATCTTCTTTATCATCATGGGGATCATTCCGGCAGTGGGCCATTTAATGGCGCAAATGCCTTTAAGCGTCGGCAGTGCCGCGCTGCTTGTTGCGTATATGCGCTTGCTGCAAACCGCGCTCGGTTACTTTGCTCAAATCGAGATGACGCCGGCCAACCTGTACCGGGTGGCTGCGCCACTGTTTATCGGTATTATTTTTCTGTTTTTCCCTACGGAATATTTTCTTTCATTTCCGGCTTTTATACGGCCGCTCGTCAGCAATGGCCTGCTGATCGGGATTTTACTGTCGCTTGTGCTGGAGAACAGCCGCTTTAAGGAACGCAAGCGGAAACAAAGCAGGCGTTTCAAACTTATTAAAGGGGAGGCGTATCAAAATGAATGATCAATGGAATGCGTTTATCGATCAAGAAGTCAAGCTTGTACCGACTGGAAAAGGAGCACTTGATGGCCGTACTTTTGCGGTCAAAGATGTGTTTTCCATCAAAGGATATACAAGCAGTGCAGGCAATCCAGACTGGCTCCGGACGCACGGGCCGGCGGAGGAAACAGCAGATTCGATTCGAAAACTGCTTGATGCAGGGGCGGCCCTTACAGGCACTCTTCAGACGGATGAGCTGATGTACAGCTTGAACGGTGAAAATGCGCATTACGGAACGCCGGTGAACCCGAAAGCGCCGGACCGCATTCCAGGCGGCTCTTCAAGCGGCTCTGCTGCTGCCGCGGCGGCCGGGCTTGTTGATTTTGCCATTGGAACTGATACAGGAGGCTCGGTCCGCATTCCGTCTTCATACTGCGGCTTGTATGGCATTCGGCCGACACACGGCGCCGTCGATATAAGCGGTGTGATTCCACTGGCCAAAAGCTTTGATACGGTCGGCTGGATGGCACAGGATCTAAATCTGCTTGCTCAAGCAGGCGATGTCCTGCTTCCTGCTTCTGATAAAAAGAATCCATTCCAACGTATTTTAATAGAAGAAGAGACGTGGGCACTGCCGGATACTGAAACGAAAGCGGCACTGCGCCGTCTGCTGCTGGCAGCCGAAAAACAAACGACACATGCGGAGCATGTCCGGGTCGCAGAAGAAGGGTTAGCGGCCTGGGCAGAAGTGTTCCGGACGATTCAAGCGCTGGAAATTTGGGAAGAACACGGTTCATGGATTACGAAAGAGCAGCCAGTATTCGGGCCGGGTATTGCGGAGCGGTTTCAAATGGCCGGCACTCTAAAGAAAGCGGAGTGCCAAAGCCAGCTCCATAAGCGGAAGGACATTCAGCAGCGTATGGACGAACTGTTAAAAGATGACGCGCTTTTAATCATTCCAACGGCGCCAGGTCCTGCCCCGCTTTTGAATTTACATGGGGAAGATGCGGAACAGTACCGTGCTAAGACAATGCAGCTAACTTGTATCGCGGGTCTTGCCGGCCTGCCTCAAATAACGCTGCCCCTGACAGAAGCCGGCGGCCTGCCAGTTGGATTATCCGTGATCGCTGGAAGACATCAAGACAGGCGGCTGATCCAATGGGCTTCTGCTTTTGTCCAAGCGTGCAGCGGGGAGGAAGTAAAAGGATGAAACTTGCTGCGATTTATAATGAAGGCTACGAAAAAGCGGTATTGATTGAGCAGGAAACGGTTTATTTGATGAGCCATGTGAACGAAGCTGCGGGAAAACAGTGGAGTGAAGACCTGCTTCTTCTTTTGCAAAAAGGGGAGCTGGATGAGGTAAGGAGCTGGTACCAGCAAGAAGGCCGTACCCGGCTTCAAACGCTAAATGGCTTTGCACTGGATGCTGTGTCATTTGCTCCGTTATTCCGCCATCCGGAAAAAGTATTCGGGGTCGGTATGAATTACATGGAAAAAGCATTAGAGTTATCGGGCAAGCCTCCGGAAGAAGAGCCGGTTATTTTTATGAAGCCAAATTCCAGTTTAATCGGTCCAAGTGAAGCGATTCAAATTCCGCCGCAGTCGCCCAATATATCGGGGGAAGCGGAACTGGCCATCGTGATAGGCAAAACATGCGAAAATGTAGAAGAAGCTGATTTTTGGGATGTGATTGCGGGCTTTACCGCCAGCCTGGATATGACCGCGAAAGATATCCAAAATCAAAATCCCCGTTTTCTTCAGCGGGCAAAAAGCTTTAATACGTTTTGCAGCGTTGGTCCGTATTTGATAACAGCGGATGAAGTGACGGATCTGGCCTCACTCAAAGTTGAAACCGTACTAAACGGCTCAGTCTGTCACGAAAACGTCATTGCCAATATGATGTATTCACCGGCTTTTATTGTGTCGTTTTTCTCGAAAATCATGACACTACAGCCAGGAGATATGATTTTAACCGGAACACCGGGATCGGCTATTATCCGTGAAGGGGATGTGATCGAGTGCCGGATCACCGGGTTTCCCCATTTAACAAATCCAGTCAAAAAGCGCAAATAAGAAAATAAGAAGCTGTTTCAGAAACCGGCGGAAGGGCCGTTTCTGAAACAGCTTTTTTCATTTGGTTATATTTATTGTAGTGACAATTGAATCCGCCCGGTCGACTTGCATACACAAGAGGAACACCGGCCAGTCAACAGCAAGCTGACAGGCGAATGGAAAGAAGGATGCGATGCTTACTATAAGGGTGGGGATTTGTTTCTTACGGAGCGACGGCATACTGCAGGAAAAGAAAGACGGGCAAGGTCAGGACTGTTTAAATAACCGGGGAGAAGAACTCCCTCCTAACAGTTGACCGAGACAGCGGTGAGCATTATTGCTTTCCCGATCCATTCTGTTGATTAGTTTGATCTTTTGGTTCAGGTTTATTAAGTTTGCTGTTCGGGCTGAAGCCTTGGTAAAGAAGCCAGGCGATAACAACAAAAGATACGACAAAAAACATGAGAAAAAAGGTTGTTTGAGTAAAAATGATAACCCCTCCTAAAATTTTCTTTATTAGAATGGTTGCCAATTTAGGGGTGTTTATTCGTAAAAACGTAAAAAAGTCTTTTGCATGTCGGGGAAGGTTACTCACATCAATGAACTGACGCATTCGGACTGCCGACCGAATTGTGTTTTTTTATTCCAGTAATCATTATAAGTGGATTAACCATTTTTTTAAATTTTGTATGAATTTATTGAAAAAGTAGTCAAGAGGAATATCAAAGATGCGCTGAACGAGATGATCTGGAAAGAGGACAGCCGCTGAGTAGTTTCAATTTCTATAGCGAATCGCCAAGAGTAGAAGTACTGATTGAAGAGTTACAACAGAGATTCATCAGCCAGTGGCTGAAATAATAGAAAAAAAACTCTAAAATTTCTAGAGATTTATAAAAAAGGCTATTAATCTACTAGTTTACCGATGATACATGCAGCTTCTTTTGCATTTTCATAATATTCAATCGTTTCGTTTTGGATAAATGCCACTTTTAGTGTGTCGGTGTTTTTCACACAACTTATTTTTAATAAAGGCTGTTCATCCTTGCTGAATGTATGAGTAATCTCCACATCTTTATAGTAACACAGCGTTTCCAACATCGTTTTTATACTATCGATTGACATTCTATTTCTCTTTTCCAATCAAAGAAAAGTGACGAAGGAAAGTCAAAAAATTTTCGCTGTTTTTATATTTTAACTTTAATATAGCGTGTACTTCATTGTTCTTCTCGACAGTTTGTTGAAAAGGGATGGAGCCCTTGCCTTGGTAAGAGTTAGGGATTAGATCATTCGATATTGGTGGCGAGGCAGCTTCACGGGATTTCTCGTTCCGGAGAAATCTTCTAGAGCAGGGGATCGGGCAGGAAGCCGCGGTAATAGAATATAAACAAGGGGAGTGAAGGTGGAAGCGGTGACCTTATGTTCGCAGAAACAATAGTAAAATTTGCAGGTTTTATGGGAAATCCATAAAATGACCACCTTTTTACCCCTCATATATTGTGTGTTTTGCTTATTCAAAAAGGGGGAGGCAGCCTTGGAGATTGGAGAGTGGAAAAAAGTCAAAATTGGGCATGTCATGGTCATTGGATATGTCAGTCGCATTGGTTATTACCATAGTCAAATTGAGTTAGTAATCGTCGGCAGAATCAAAAACGGTATTATGCAGTGGGGAATGCCAACGAGGTTACTATTTGAGGAGCATCGTCTAGAACCGATGGGTACACTGCTGGATGATATACAGGACAAAACCACGCTCATTGATCTAGCCCTTATGACGAAAGACAAGGAATGGTTTGAAGAATTGACCGAAGGCTTAAAAAATGGCATATCGAAGAGCAATAATTAAAAAGAAGTGAACGCTGGAAGAATGAAAAGCCTGCTGCGCTGAAAAGTTTGAATCAAAGCGGTCGGCTCATATGAAGATACAATTGCAGTGAAACAAGCTGATTATATATACTATATCTATTATGAAACCTATCAAACTGAGTATAAGTATTCTGTCAATGACATTATTGACATTTGCCATTTTGAGCACCTCCATTGGAAGTTCCGTTTCTAGTGTCTTAGTAGTAAAAGCAACTTAGAGAAAAACTATTTAGTAGACAATAAATTTTATGCTCAAAAGCTGGCTTCTTCAACAGATTCTCTTTTTAAAAGCATGTTACAAAATCTCCGTGTAGAGTCACAAGAAGAGACACTCCTGACGAAAGGTACGGAAACGATCCAACATACATTAAACACTATTTTAAATGCTACTCGTTTTTTTAACACTGTTTGGTTTATAGATGACACAGGCCATGTTGTTTCAACAGCACCGCATATGGATTTAGAAGGTCAAAAGGCGAATAGAGTCGGCGCAAGGGAAGCGCTCAAAAAAAGAGTTCCTTTAATATCTGAATCTTATGTAGGTCTTAATGGTCATCTCATTATGCTCGTTTCTTTTCCGGGTTATGGTGAAAATGAAGTTTACGCAGGGTTTCTTGGTGGGTGGATCCATCAATTTAGATGAAAATAACAGTCTATCTGATATACTTGGCAAACATCCACAGCATGAAAGCGGTTCATATGTATATGTAGTGGATTCTAAAGGCCACATTATCTATCACCCGGATCTCATTTTAAAGAGTTATTGAATATAACTGACCAAGCATTATATAGGGCAAAACAAGAGAGAAGAAACAGAATAGTCAGGGCAGATAGTTCGAGTGACTAATTGATCTAACTGTTCGATCATATGTTTTGGCGTTCAGTTGATTAGTTTTGGCTCAGCTTCGCCTTTCCTTCCAATTTATCTACGTTGATTTTAAACCCTACAACGCCTCTGTTCATATTTTCGATAGGATAAGGGTCCATTTGATGAACAACGCCCACACAATCGTGACTTTGGTTGTAGGAGGTTTGAATATTTTTGTAAAGCTGCATCTCTTTAAGGTTACTCCAAAATGATAAACGAGCCGGAGCAGGATCATCATTCTGTTCCGGCTCGTTTTAATAGGGCTGTCTGCTACTTTGCGAATCGCCGAGCGGCTGCTACGCAAAGCACAACGGCAATATTCACTACTATAAGTGCCCAGCCAACTTTCTCATGCAGAATGATAGAGGCAAGCAGCAGTCCGAAAAAAGGTTGGAGAAGCTGCAGCTGTCCAACTGCTGCTATGCCTCCCTGCGCAAGACCTCGATACCAGAAGATGAAGCCGATAAGCATGCTGAATAAAGAGACGTAAGCAAGGCTGAAGAGAGCAGGTTGACCAATGCCCGCCCATGAGTCGGGTGTTAAGTAAAATGATAACGGCAACATAAGGGGAAGCGACAGAACGAGCGCCCAAGAGATCACCTGCCAATTCCCCAGCCTGCGCGAGAGCCTGGCTCCTTCTGCATAACCGAGACCGCATACGATAATAGAAGCAAGCATAAATGCGTCGCCCATCGGTGATGATTCCCCATCTTGAATGAGAGCAAATCCTGCGACCAGAAAGCTGCCTGCTGCGGAAAAGATCCAGAAGGCGGGTCGAGGTCGTTCACCACCCCGAATTACCCCGAAGATCGCTGTTGAGAGCGGAAGAAGCCCAACAAGGATAATGGCATGCGCGGACGTGACATATTGAAGGGCCAACGCAGTCAGAAGCGGAAAACCAACTACCACGCCAAATGCCACCACCAACAGTGGACCTATGTCGATGCTGGCAGGCCGCTGCTGCCGGAAGATGAGAAGGAGAACGCCTGCCAGCACACCTGCTATTGCGGCGCGGCAGACGGTGAGGAACAACGGATCAAAATCCGCTACAGCTAAGCGTGTCGCAGGCAGCGAGCCACTGAAGATCAGTACGCCCAAAAAACCATTCATCCAGCCATTTGTTGCTTTGTTCATTGCCAGTCACTCCAAATCATGTTTCTACTTGATTGAATTCCTTTAAAGGACTAAATTATTTTTTATTTGGGTTGTCTTATCAAACCTTTCTTCATGGATTACAATGACTATAAACTGGAATTGATCTTTCATAAATAGCCAGTTTCCTTAAATAAAACCATGCCAGTTAGGAGAAATACCTCAAATGGATATCACGTTTTTCTTAAATCGAAATCTAGATATTCCGCTTTATCAGCAGCTCTATCAGCTTTTAAAAGAAAATATGCACGAGGGACGTATTCAAAAAGGAATGAAACTCCCTTCAAAAAGGCTGCTCGCAACACAGCTTTCTATTAGTCAAACGACTGTAGAACGTGCTTATGAACAGCTTGCTGCCGAAGGCTACATTGTGAGCAAACCAAGAAGTGGCTGGTTTGCTGATTATGATGGTTCTGATTTTGTTCATATTAAAATGCCAAGCACGTCATCTATTAAGTTAAAAGCACAAGAAAATGAACAAATGATTGATTTTCATTATGGAAATGTGGATTCCGCTCACTTCCCGCTTTCCGCCTGGCGAAAAAGCATGGTCAATAGTTTAGACCAATATGGGCACGTGCTCTATCGTCCAGGAGGTGTTTTAGGAGAGCTTGAACTAAGAACACTCATTGCAGAGCACCTGTATCAATCGCGCGGTGTCCATTGTCTGCCTGAACAAGTCATCATAGGGGCCGGCAGTCCTGTTTTGATGCATCTCTTGTGCCAAGTCTTCGGCCCGAATAGTACCATAGGGTATGAGGATCCGGGTTCTGCGAGATCGAGAAAGATTTTTGAAGTCAATCATATGAAGATTCTTCCTATACCAGTTGATCATGAAGGAATCTGTATAGAGGAAATCCAAAAAGAGCGGCCAAGCCTTTTATATGTAACGCCTTCTCATCAGTTTCCGCTCGGAACAATTATGACGATTAACAGAAGAATAGAACTGCTTAAATGGGCAGCCCAAAATCAAACATTTATTATTGAGGACGATTATGACGGGGAATTTAGATACAGCGGACAGCCGATCCCGTCCTTGCAAGGGCTTGATCAGCATAACCGTGTCATTTACATGGGCACTTTCTCTAAATCCCTTCTTCCTTCACTGCGTATCAGTTATATGATTCTTCCTGCACCTCTTTTAGAAAAAGGCAGTGAAATCACTTCTTTGTATAAGCAAACGGTGTCCTGCCACAGTCAACTGACACTGGCTGAATTTATAAAAAATGGCGGGTGGCAAAAACACATCAACAGAATGAGAAAGCTGTACCAAAAAAAAAGAGCCATTTTATTAGAGACCTTACAAAGCGAATTAGGAAAACACGTAAAGATTCGAGGAGAAAACTCGGGATTGCACATCTTACTTGACGTATACTCGCCATTCAGTGAAAAAGAGCTCATAGAGAAAGCAAGAGAGAATGGCGTGAAAATTTATCCGGCATCCGTTTTTTATACAAAACAACCTCCGACAACTACAGTATTAATTGGATTCGCTGGAGCTTCTAAAGACAACATACGAGAAGGGATAAAAAAACTGAAAGCTGCCTGGAACATATAAGGGAGCTTTCCATTTTGATGATCATATAAAACTACTACAAAATAAACAAAGTGATAAAAAGAATGGTTCTTCCTAATCAACAGTCCGTCTATATTGAATACATTTACTAACCTGAGCTAACATGAAAAGCAATCTTTTCTTAAAGGGAGGATTTGCTTTTTAGTGTGGGCATGCAAAATAGTGTTTAGAATGTGCACAAATCACCTCCCAAAATAACATCCTCTTTGACTACAAAAAGCATATGACTTCTTATTATCTCATTTTCACTTTTTTATTTTTAAGGATAATGCAGGCAGCTTTGTTATTACCATAGATGCTCATACTCATTGGTACGAATAGATAGCTTTATTGGAGAATGTGTACAAATCACAGAAAAAAAAGCACACATTTACTGATGAATTAAGGGTTTGAATATTGTAAAATCAAACTAAATATCACTGTGTCACAAAACGTGACATAGGTGAAAGAAGTGACGGAAGATCGTCCGCTGTAAAAGACGAGCATTGAAATGAAATAAAGCTGGAGAGCCAGAGATAGGGGAGTGAGCAATGAAACAATTTGATACGATCATTCAAAATGGAAACGTGGTTTTCTCGAATGAGGTGAAAAAAACAAACATTGCGATTAAAGAGGGGAAGGTTGCCGCGATCGGCGACACGCTTTCCGGCGAAGCGGAGCACATGATCGATGCAGAAGGCCAATACGTGCTGCCTGGCATGATTGATGTCCATGTCCATTTTAGTGACCCGGGTCGTGAATATTGGGAAGGATTCCATACAGGTTCTCAAATGATGGCTGCAGGAGGCTGCACGACCTATTTTGATATGCCGCTCAACGGGATTCCCTCTACAATTGACAAAGCCGCTCTCTTCGAAAAAGCGGAAAAAGGCAATCAAACGTCCTGGATCGACTTTGCTTTATGGGGTGGACTAGTGCCAGGCAATGAACCGCATTTAGCCGAACTTGCAGAAGAAGGTGTGATTGGATTCAAAGCCTTCTTGTCTACAACAGGAAATAAGGAATTTGAAAACGTGGATGACGTAACACTCTTAAAAGGAATGAAAATCATCGCGGGGCTGGGCAAGGTGCTGGCTCTTCATTCTGAAAGCGGACCGATTACCGACTGGCTCAAAGAAGAAAAAGAACGGGCCGGAAAGGTATCAGCAGATGATTACCTGGAAACACGGCCAATAGCGGCTGAAGCAGAAGCGGTACAGCGTGCTCTTTATTATGCAGAAGTAACGGGATGCCCGCTTCATTTCGTTCATATCAGCTCCGCAGAAGCCATTGAGAAAATTGAAGAAGCAAAACGTAAAGGCATGAATGTAACCGTTGAAACGTGCCCTCACTATTTAATGTTTAATCATCATGCTCTCCAGGAAAAAGGGGCCATTGCGAAATGTGCGCCGCCGCTTCGCCTGCCAGAAGAGCAGAAAAAGCTGATTGAGCTTTTGATTGCTGGAAAGTTTGATATGATTTCTTCTGATCATTCACCATGTACAAGTGATTTAAAAGATCCAGCCACGTACAATCTGTTTCAAGCATGGGGCGGTATCAGCGGCGGCCAGTTTTCTTTGCTTTCCATAATGGAGCTTGCCTTGCAGTATAAGATTCCATTTGAACATGTAGCACAGTGGACAGCATCGAATCCGGCAAAACGGTTTGGCCTTGCTTCCAAAGGAGAAATTGCAGAAGGATATGACGCCGATTTTGTGTTATTGGCTACGGATGAGTCGTTTACCGTTACTGAAGAAAACTTCCTTGCCAAAAACAAAATCAGCTTGTATATCGGACACACTTTCCCGTGCACGGTGAAGAAAACGATTAATCGCGGGCGCATTGTATATGACCAGGGTGCGATCTTACCCGAGCAGCCAGGCGGCCATTGGATTAAGCCAGTACAAGCCGAAGAAAAAGCAGCCAGCTCAGTTAACTGAGCTGGCTGCTTTCTTAATAGAAGGCTAATTTAAGCTGTGGAAAACAAATTCGCAAAGCTGTTATTCATCCCGTCATTCGTCTTTAGGCTTTGCCTCCCGTAGAGGATGAATATCGCTAATGTTTAAAACCATTAAAAAGAATCTTGTTATCATATGTAGAAAATTTAATACATATCATAGCAATGTTCTTTTTGTCGTTCTAACCGATAAAGAAAAACCTTTTAAAAAGAAAATGGTTCAAAATGATAAAGGGTTTATAGGTGTTAATAGCCACTTTTCCATTTTGTTCTAATAAGAACATCCAAGCCAGTTTGGTTGCAGATGCATAAGATAAAGAGAATTCCAAGAGAACGGAGGTGACAGAATTGATAGTTATGAAAAAAAATTTTATTTATACAGTACGAAAAGGAGACACTCTTTTTTCAATAGCCAGCAGATTCGGAAGCTCTGTTAAAGCAATTGAGGAAGCAAACCATTTAACTTCACCCGTGACAGATCCTGGGCTTATTTATCCTGGGAATATGTTGGTTGTCCCTAGTATTTTAGAATCAGGGAGAGTATCTTATATTGTAAAAGACAGAGATACAGTCAGTGGAATCGCGTCAAAATTCAGCACATTTACAGATCTAGTTTCCGGTATAAACAAATTGAACAAACCAATCATACCGGATCAACAGCTGCAAGTTCCGGTGTTTATCTATGAAATAAAATCCGGGGATACGCTTTCTGGCATTTCACGCAAATTTGGAATTTCACTTTCAAGCATAACCAAATCAAATCAGGGACGACCAGGTTATCAAGAAGATCTTATTTGGTCGAAGTTTTACTTGATTCTTCCTCTGCCAACATCTCGCAATATTGCTGTATGGTCCCCCCTTCCCGGAGCTAAAGTAGTTAGCGGACAGCAAGTCCAGGGACAAGCAAGAGCATTTGAAGCCGCTCTTCACCATGAGCTAAGAGATGCAAATGGAGTGATCGTTTCTAAAGAGCGTTTTACAACAGCCGATGCAGGAGCTCCTGAATACGGGAATTTCAAAAGTCCATTGCCGTTCGACAAACTCCCTACAGCAAGTACAGGAGAACTTCGTATTTTCACAAGAAGCGCTAAAGATGGGAGTATTCAAGATCTCGTAAAAATAAAAGTACTTTTTTAAACATACCGAGCGGGAAGCTCATTCTGTAGTTCATTGACTCGTTAAACCGTTTTTTATTTTAATACGATAAAAAGCAAAGTGAAGGAAAGAGCAATGTTTGAATTACCCCTAGTTACTCCCTACGTTCGTTGAACATAGGGGATTCCTAAGTACAGGAACCTATCGGCCCCTAATTCATTAGGCTACACCCGTCACTCCGACGGTTGGCAGTACGAACGACTTTGCAGCAAGTCTCCTGCGGAAAATCAAATTGTGTGACTAAACAATGGCTAAATCATGGATATTCCGGGAAGCATTGATGTCCGCTTTTTCGAAATGACCGCAGGAGACACAAATAAATGTCGCTTGTGTTCGACGGTTTTCCTTTGCTGTATGTCCGCACGAGTGACACTTTTGGGAAGTGTAACGAGGATCAACCGCGATCACCTTCTTGCCGTACCATTTCGCTTTGTATTCCAGCATTGTGCGGAATGCCGACCAGGAAACTTCGCTGATTGCTTTGGATAATGTACGGTTCTTCAACATGTTTGATACGTTCAGGTCCTCAATACCGATAACATCGTGGTTTTTGATGATCTCGGTCGTGATTTCCTGTAAATAATCAGTCCGTGCGTTCACAATCTGTTCATGAATATGTGCCACTTTGATACGCTGCTTTTGCACATTTTTCGCTTCTGATAAAGGTTTTTTTTTGCTGAATCGCTAGGCGTTGGCGGCGGGAAAGAATGCGTTGTGCTTTGGCCAGCTTTTCTTCTAACGCTCTAAAAAATGTCGGATTTTTGTACACTTTCCCATTCGAGAGAATGGCAAAGTCTTTTAAGCCGACATCAATACCAACAGTAGAATCTGTTTTGGGCAGCTCTTGCACGTCTGTTTCAACAAGCAAGGAAACGAAGTATTTGCCGGAAGGGTTTTTCCGTACCGTTGCATTTAAAATACGGCCTTGCACGTCGCGGCTGTTCGCAAAACGAACCCAGCCCAGCTTAGGCAGTTTCATACGATTACGCAAAATGCTTACCTCCGGAAGCTGATTCTTTTTTTCAATATTTGTCGTGTAGGACTGCACTTTATTTTTCTTGCTTTTGAATTGCGGAGCCTTGTTTTGCTTCTTGAAAAAACGGTCAAAAGAATCAGCAAGGTTTTTCAAAGAGGACTGTAATGAATGTGAGTCAACTTCTTGCAGCCAATCTAGTTCTTTCTTGAGTTTTGTAAGCTGGGCTGAACAGGCACTGTACGTTAAGCCTTTTCCTGTTGTCTGATAGGCTTTATTCCATAAGGAAAGGAAGCGGTTGAACACAAAACGCGAGCAGCCGATGGTTTTCGCAATCAACACTTCTTGTTCTTTGTTTGGATATAGGCGAAAGCGATAGGCTTTGTTCACCAGCATTCTAAACACCTCGTTTAGTAGATATAATACAAATTATACCAAAAGAAAGATGAAACTAAAAACGTTTGCTTCGCAAAACTGACATTCACCCCACCGCTTATTTCTGGGCTGCGCCCTTAACGAAATTGATGCGGGGGTACTCTTTCAGTAAAATCTGATAGATAGGATTTCTCAGCCAAGAAGTTTACTTTATTTTTGGTAAAAAGCCTACGCGGCAAAGGGATCTTTTGGTATAATGAGATCTTGAGTGTAAGAGAGAAAGAAGGAAGAATGGTCGTGGGGTATACGTATAAAAAACAGCTCTACCGGTTAGAGCGTTCCTATTTAGATTACGTGATGAGTGAAGGGTTTATTCGGCTGGCATCGGAAGATGAACAAAACGGACCTGAGTTTCATATTGATCTGCCGAACTCTTTCAAGAGAAAAAGAGCAGGCTTGGAGAAGAAACATATACCTCCTCATATGCGTGTCACGGTCCAAACACTGATCGATACAACGGCTCTCCCGGCGGAAGAAGCCAGCCGCTGAGGGAATCAAAGCGGCAGCGCCAAACAAGCACACGATTCGAATGACGGATCATGTGCTTGTTTTCGTTTCAAGGAAAATAGTGATCTGTTTCTTTATTCCGCTACCTTTTCAAGATTACCATTTCGCTCCATCTTAAACTTAACAGAAGAAGGAGACTCTTCGGAAAATACGACAAGCTTGCGAGCGCGCTCCATAATCTGCATAAGAGATTCATAATCTTCCTGCATAGAGTTATACACTTCTTTCAGCTGATCGAGCTCTTTTGTGACGCTTTCAAGTTCAAGCTGGAGCCGCTTGTTTTCTTCCTGAAGGGAGGCAGTATTTTCTTCAGGTGTCATCGATGACAAATATTGAATGACATCAGTCATCGTCATATAGCTGTCTGAACTGCCGGAAGGAAGAGCTGCGTTTTCTGATTTCATATCTGCCCGCTGTTTACTTTGAGCGCGCAGCCGCTGCTTTCTTTCTTTTTTGGCTGTTTCCATCGCTTGAATATAATGCTGGCGGACAACGGCGTTCCAGCGAAACCCACATGCTGCTCCTGTGCGGTTTAATACTTCTCCTACTTCTTCAAAAGCTTTCAGTTGTGTACTTCCTTCCCGCACATGCTTTAACACCGTATTGGCTAGGAAAAGATCATTGTCTTTTGACCAGGCATCCTGACGAATATTCAATGTAAGTCACTCCATTTCGTTTTCATAGTTATAGTAAAATCTAACTGACTGGCGATAGATATGAAGAGTCTTTCCACTTTGGTGTTAGTTTATTCATAAAAAGGGCAAATTATTCTTCGTACATAAAATATACATAGGAAGAAGCAAAAGAAATGCCGCTGGATTGCGGCTATTTTTCTAAGAGAAAGAGGCATTATGATGCTTGAAGGCAAGTTTAATGTAAAGCGGATATACATAGGGCTCTTTGGGCTCGGCAATCTCTTTCCATGAAGTGATGTTGACGACGGGGATGGAAATTCCTTTATAGGAGGTGACAGCTAAGGTTCCTTCTATTTCAACCCACATATCCTGTTTCAAGTGCGCAGCTCTATCGAATTCTGCTAGAAAACCAATCAGGCTGGCATCCGCTACGCAGTGTGTAATCAAAAAGCGCGACAAAATAAGCTGGTTGGTTTGAAGACTCTTTTCTTTGAAAACAAAGCCCGTCATTTTGAGCGTACGACCATTGTACTTTTGGGGATCTGCATTTATTCGCCCGTAATAAGGCTCAAACACCCCGTCGGTCAGGTGAATCACACGGCTGCGTTCAAGAGCATTGATCCTTTGGTCGAATTCTGCCGGCTGTACTTCTTTTCGGTCCACGGCTATTTCTTCGTGTTCCGACGGAAGGCTTTTATTCTCTGCTTGCAAAAGCAAACCGGCTCCTTTTTGGGCCGCGATCGTTGCATTCAATGTTTGGGGCGGCAGTAGAAAGCCTGTCACCAAGGGAAAAGTTAAAACAGAATAAGAGATATATTTCCGCCTGGAATGATGATGGCAGTCATGCTGGCAGGACGGGCTGTCCTTGTTTTTAGGGCTCCACAGGCGAAAAAATTGAATAAAAACAAGAAAGAAAAAAAGATAAGCGGCACATAAACTAAGCCACGCATAGTCAGGATTTACATATTTTGAGATGGTTCCGCTTGTGTGAAGATTCAGGAAAAAAAGAGAGAAAGCCGTTAAAGCGAGAGCCTTGAACGCTTGATGGGGTTGAAATACCATAAAAGCCGCCTCCTTTACAGAAAAGGTAAAAAGTTTGTACAGAGAAAAACAATGACCGTGATCAAAACGAGTAAACTAAGAACAAAGGTGATCCGAAATACACTGAGAAGCATGAAGGTATTTTTTAAATCGATCATGGGGCCATAAATTAAAAAAGCCAAAATAGAAGAGGGAGGAAACAAATGACGAAAAGAAGCGCCAATGAATGCATCTGCTTCTGAGCAAAGAGAGAGAACATAAGCAAGCCCCATCATCACAAGAGCGGCGGGAATTTTTTCGCCTCCCGCCTGCAGGAGAGACTGCGCTGAAACATACGTTTGAACAAACGCGGCAAGAAAAGCTCCAATCACAAGGTATTTCCCCATGTCGAAAAACTCATCAATTGAATGAGTCAGCATGCCCCATAAGCGCGCACCAAAGGCGATTTTAGACGGTATGGCTGAAGCCTCTTGTTCTACGGGCTGCTCCTTCAGCTGATTGTGCTTGAAAAAAAGGCCGATCAGCAAAGAAATGAGAACTGCTGCGATAAAGCCTACTCCCATTCGCAGGCCGGCCATCTTCATATCCTGCCCGAAAGCCATATAAGTTGAAAAAAGAACGATCGGATTAATGAGCGGTCCCGTCAGGAGAAACCCCACTCCAGCGTGAATGGGCACTCCTTTGGCAACCAGCCTCCGGACGATCGGTACGATGCCGCATTCACAAGCTGGAAAGCAGGCGCCGATAAGGCAGCTGGCCAAAACGGCTGTAAACCGGTTTTTCGGCATCCACTTTTTGATTTGTTCTTCACGAATAAATATTTGTATAAAACCAGCAATGAACACACCAATTAAAACAAACGGAATCGCTTCTATCAGGATACTTAAAAAAATCGTATTCAGCTGTAGAAGTGAAGAAGGAAAAGACGAAGAGAGATCTTCTTTTTTGAAGAAAGGCTGAAAGAATACAAATAATGCCATACAAAGAAGGGCGGCAGACAGTGTGATCGTGAATGGATGAAGACGAATGGGTGGAATCATAAGTTTCTCCTTTTTCTATTGAAAATAAAAGATGCCCTGTCCATCGTATATGTATGTATGGAGAAAAGAATTAATACGATATCGCTGCCTTTGAGAAAAGTAAATAACAGTATTATACAGAATCTCAAGAACTGTAAAAAGAGATACAGCGGCATAAGGCGGTATCTCTTTTACATACTCGAAATGGAGCAGAGCAGCTTCATGATCTCTGTATAGAAGAACAAAAGAACTAAACGATTCGTTTCTTTTACTCTTCCTTGATCGGTAACGGCTCCTGGCTTTTAAAATAAAACGAGGTTCCGTTCTGATTGGATTGAAGATCGTAATCGAGATGAAGCAGCTGGGCCACATCGTGAATAATTTTCAATCCAAGGCCGTTCTGAGCCTGGCTGTCATCAAAGCCGACGCCATTATCACAAAGGGAAACAACTTGATTCTCGATCTTCACTTCGAGCTTTGCGGCTTTTGAGTGTTTTAAGGTGTTTTGAAATACATTATCAAACAGACGCTGCAGCCATAACTCATTACTTGTCCAAATTAATGAATGATGATTGGCATGATAAACGAGTTCAATCCCCTGCACGGTGTACAAGTAACTCCATTTGGTGACCATACTGTGTAACAAGTCACTTACCACTATGTCCTGAGTTAGGAGGTAGGAATCCTCCAGCGTTTCTCCAGACTGTACATCCAATTCAGTCGTCAATTCGGAAATATAGTGGATTTGCTTATAAAGCGATTCAAACAGGGGTTCTTGATCTGGATACTGGCTTTCTAAATAAAACAACTGCAGCCGAAGAGCCGTTAAGGGTGTATTAATGTCATGCTGCAGCTTTTGCAAAAGTTCTTTCTTTATTTCTTCCTGCTGCTGGAGTTCCAGCTCTCTATAAGCCGTTCGGTCAATTAACAGGTTCACAGACTGAATAAGTTCTCCTATTTCATCTTTCTTGCTTATTTCCAGCTTGCTCGGGAGCTGTTCGCTGCTGGCTAAATTCCGCACCGTTTCATTTAATTTGTTTACTTTACGAAGCAGCGAGTGGATGGACTTGGAAAACAAAAAAGACAGTAAAAAGAAAGATAAACAAAAGGCGGTCATCATCGTCGGATAAGCAAACGATTCATGAAAAGGAACAAGCTCTGCTGGATCTATAAGACGGTAAATGATGACCATGATAAAATTAATGGCAAATAACGATAAAGGAACACTAATAACGACTAAAAACAAAAGAAGCTGGTATTTTCGTTTTAATGTCATTTCTTTGTACATGTATTTAATCGGTATCCTTCTCCATAAATGTTTTGAATAATGCTGCCTTCATTGTCATCAATTTTTGCTCTGACTTTTTTTATGTGTACATTTATAATATTTTGGTTTCGCTCTTCCAACGGCCATAAATAATCAAAAAAGTGATCTTTTGTTAAAATACGGTCTCTATGCTCGTATAAATAAAAAAAGATTTTTCGCTCGGTCGCTGTAAACATGACTTCCTGATGAAAGCCTCCGTTAAATACTTTTTTTCGCTCGGCATCAATATACAAATGGTTAATCTGCATAAAGGTTCCGTATGTATGGTTGAGCATTTTTTGCATTCTCAGGAGTAGTTCTCTCGGATCAAAGGGCTTGACTAGATAATCTTCTCCTAATGTTAGTCCCTGCAGCTTGCTGTCTATATCCTGCCGGGCAGAGAGAAAGAGGACAGGGATGTTCAGCCCGGCGTTTTTGATTTTTTGTGTCAACTGATACCCGTCCTCGCCAGGAAGCATAATATCCATAATCACCAGGTCAATATGCCGCAGCTCGTTCCATATGCCTGCTCCGTCTTTTTTCCAGCGGACCTCATAGCCTTCCCGCTGCAGAATTTTCTGCAGCAGGCCGCCAATCATGGTGTCATCTTCTACAATTAAAATCGTAAATCCTTTCATTCCGTCACCTTTTCATTTTATAGTGGAAATGATTAATCAGTTTTTATGTCGGTTAAAAAATCAACAGTCAGCTCGTAGATCTCGTCAGATGCGTATAAATAGATAGAGTGTTTTCCTTTTAATTTTCTTACTTCTGCGTGCTCTAGCTGCCGGGCAAATGCTTGATAACTTTTGTTTTGTGCTTTTGTGTACTTTGAATGCTTATTTTCCTCTGTATAAGCGGATAAAAGCAAGACAGATGTTTGTTTCGGAGGGGGGAGAGCCATTGATTTTTGTGCATTTTCCGTACTTTGAAGCAGCTCCTGTGCCATATTGTCATTAAACATTTGTTTAAAGGACAGCGCTTTAAACTGATTTTTTTCACTCTCCGTTAAAAAGGATTGATGGATCACTTCAGGATCGTAAACTTTTGAAGGAGCCAGGCGGTGAAATCCAATTTTCGTTAATAGGCTCATGCTCTTTATCATCAGTGAGTCAGCCGTACTCCATTGATGATTCGCATATTCATGAGGCAATCCAATATCCAGCGCAATGATTGCTTTGATTTCCTCCGGATATATCTGTGCCCAATAAATAGCTTCCAGTCCAGAAAGAGAGTGGGGAACAAGAATATAGGGAGGCTGATGACCGCTTTGAAGCAGCGCTTCTCTTGTTTGGGCAACGATCGTATCTATATCACGGTGATCGTTTAATACATCACTATATCCATATCCACCACGCTCAGCGACAGCAATGGTGCTTTCTTTTGAAAATTTGCTGTATAACCCTTTCATTTCATAAATAGGAGCCGCAATGCCGGAACCTGGCATAAACACAAATGTCTCCGGGCCGCTGCCTTCACTGTATATATTCAATTTTTGGCCGCCGAATTCAACATATTTGCCTTTATGTTCGAGCAGTGCCGCTTCCTTACTCAGCTGATCATGATGATACAAATAGACGAAGGCCGTTACAACAAGCACAAGAACGAGACATCCAGCTGCTATTTTCTTGACTGTATTCATCAATGTTTTCATACAAAACTCCTTTCACGGTATAGTGAAAGGATAATGAACAAAAATAAATTTCTCATAAATTTTTCGCGAATTTTTCTTGCCTTCTGAAAAATGCTGCTTTTTGGTGAGGCCTTTGCAATCATTTTTACCATTCGATCCATTACCTGAGGAAACACCCCTTCTCCAATTTCAGTTTTATGAAGGCGCAGCGTGAGCATGGATTGGACAAACAGGTGCTTGATTTTTTGAAAGAAAAACAACAGCGATACTAGCTTAAAATAGCATAAAGATACAAGGAGAAACCATCTTAAAAGATCAAAGATTTTGCTGTTTTTTTGGGGGGATTTGGATAAAATATATTTATAAATAATTAAAGGCAAACTAATCGAAAGGTTAGGACGCAAAGCTGCGGATCTAAAATTCAATAGAATCATGATAGCCGGGCTGCAGAAATGGACGGTACCATCGCCATGAGTACAAACAGCGATTGGTTCATGTTTATTCAAGAAATGACTCGCTTAACGAGCGATTATGAACGCTGTGAGGATAAAAGAATAAAAGAACAAATAGTAAGCGATATTACGCTGTTAAAAGAAGCCATTGCGCTGCTTTCTTATCCGAAGAGATAAGTAACCTTGTTTTCTTGAAAAAATGGGCTCTGAGATTAGAGATGGAGGCATGGATATGAGTCAAAGAGGTACAATAGCGCTGATCGGCGGAACTGGAATAGTAGGGCGGCATATAGCAGGTGAGGCTGTGAGACATGGCTACAGCGTCCGTATGCTTGTGAGAAATCCCCAGAAAATAAATGAGCAAAACGGCAGTATTGACATATTGGAAGGAACCGTGGAAAACAGGGATACAATCCAAACGCTGTTAAAAGACTGTCAGGCGGTCATCAATACATTTGGTCAGCCGCCGAAGGCAGTGCCGTTGTACAGCAATGTAACAAAACAGATTCTTGAGATCATGAGTGAGCTTCAAATCAATCGGTACATAGGCGTAACAGGCGGTTCGCTGACGTTAAGAAATGATAAAAAAAGCCTGCTCAATAAAGCGGGCGCTAAACTGTTTGAGACAGTTTATACAGAGATGCTGCAAGATAAGAAAAAAGAGGCAGATCTGCTTTTTCAAACGAAAGAGCTCGACTGGACACTTGTCCGGCTTCCGTTTGTGAAAGAGTGTGAGAAAGCAGCTGCCGTGAAGGTAAACGCCGCGGATATGCCGGGGCTGACTATTGGTAACAAGGATATTGCCCGCTTTCTTGTCAGCCAGCTGGAAGGGGAGCGGTATATCCATCAAGCTCCTTTTATTTCTAATTAGTTTAAAGCTGCCTCGCTTACTTTAGAATTTCCTTTTAATTTAATACCAGGTGCTATAATTAGGTGTTATAATAGGCGTATATAAAAGTAAACGAGGTGCAAAGAGATGAATGGATCTAAAGCACGTATAACGGCTCTCGGTGTGTATGTTCCCGAGGAAAAGTTAACCAACGATGATCTTGAAAAAATGATAGATACGAGTGATGAATGGATTTTTCAGAGGACCGGAATAAAAGAAAGACGAATAGCTGGAAAAGACGAATATGCTTCCCAGCTTGCTTTTCGTGCTGTTGAAAACCTCGTGGAAAGATACAAAAAAGAGCTGCATGACGTTGACGGTATTATTGTAGCGACTTCAACTGCGGATCACGCTTTTCCGAGTGTTGCCGCCCAGGTGCAGCACCACTTTCACATTCCAGCAACGGGTGCTTTTGATATTAATGCCGTTTGTGCCGGCTTTACTTATGCCCTGCATTTAGCTAATACAATGGTTACATCCGGCGTGCACAAAAAAATATTGGTTATAGCGACGGAAACATTGTCCAAAGTAACAGACTTTACCGACCGAACAACCTGTATACTGTTTGGAGACGGGGCCAGTGCTTTACTCGTAGAGTATAATCCGGATCAGCCAAGCTTTTGGGGTGTACACATGGGTACAATGGGAGAAGGCGGCGGCCATTTGTACCGGACCGCGCTCGCAGATTCTATCCATGGAAAAGCGCTGAATACAAGCGGCAAAATGGTTCAAAACGGCCGTGAAGTGTACAAGTGGGCTACCCGCACGCTTCCTGAAGGCATAGAAGAACTGCTTAGAAAATCAAATGTCCGTGCCGAGGATATCGACTGGTTTATCCCACACAGTGCGAATATGCGCATGATAGAATCGATTTGCCAAAAATCAGGATTTCCGCTCGAAAAAACATTAACGAGCATGAAACTCTTTGGAAATACATCGGCTGCATCCATCCCGCTCGCTTTAAACGGGGGAGTGGAAGAAGCAAAAGTGAAAGCTGGAGATACATTGCTGCTGTATGGATTTGGAGGAGGGCTTACTCATCTAGGCCTTATTGTGAAATGGAACGTAGAAGAGCCTGCTTATTAAGCAGGCTCTTCCTTTTATAAAGGAGAGCTGGTTGTCATGATTGGATGAAGTTTTCCGTCCACGGCGAACGATACTTTGCCTGTTTCCTCAGACACCACAAGTACAAGTGCGTCACATCTTTCTGTTAGTCCAATCGCTGCACGGTGCCGCGTGCCTAACTTTTTACCGGACCAGTTTTGCGCGGATAGGGGCAGGGTATTTGCTGCTGAAAAAATTTGGTTCTCACGAATCACCACCGCTCCATCATGAAGTGGATTGCCAGGATAGAAAATAGATTCAAGCAATGAATGAGTCAGGGCTGCCTGCATGAGCGTTCCGGTGTGAATAAAAGGGTCCACCGCGTCTTTACGCTCGATCACGATCAGCGCTCCATGCCGCTGATTAGACAGGTGCTGAATGCAGGTGGAGATATCCAGATACTTATCTGTAAAAGGAGACAGGTAACAGTTTAAGTAAAAAGAAGCTGCCATTCTTTCTACCGTTTCAAATTGGTCTTTAATGGCTTCAAGTTTGCTTAAAGCACACCCATCGTCCGCTTTTAAGGTCTCAATACCTTCCTTCATATGAAAAACAATTTCTTCAAGCTGCTGGATTAATTTCAATTTTAATGGAGAAAAGTCACAATCGCTTTTTTTCATGGTCATTCACCTCATTTCAAGTCGTTAAACGTGCCAGCGGGTGCGAAGAGTATGTATAATGAACTGATTTTTTTTATTTATTCTGCGGGATTATGTGAAACTTATGTAACCATTTGCGTTTTTCTTGAATGGAATGGGCGGGTTTTTAACGAAAAGAACTGATTTCGCTTTAAACAGCTGTAAGCATTCAAATTGTTTAATGATGCCGGGAATGATATAATCGTACCCATTCAAATAGTGGAAAAGACCAGTATTTGGCGGAAAGGTAAGTCTATTCTTATTTATTTTTTTGGAAAATGTAAGCGTGAACAAGAGGGAGCGGGACGTTAAAAGTGTTATTAATATGATATGCCGAAAAGTATGCTGACATAGCAGGTTGAGCCAAGAAGTACTGCCGAAAAATGTTAACGTTAACATTAGGGTGAAGGATTGTAAAACGCAAGCTGAGACAGTAACGAAGAAGGAGAGTTTATACATGGAAAAAGCCATCAGTCCGTATTCCTTTACAAATATGCTCATTTTTTTTATTCCGCTCGGTTTTTCGGCCAGCTTAACGGCTATTACCCACTTAATCATCAATGGGACATTAAGCAGGGCAGATCACGCCGAAGTGGTCATTGCCAGCTATGCCATCGCTCTTTCTTTATTTGGAATTATAGAACGGCCCGTCCTGGTATTTCGCCAGACCTGTTCTGCTCTTGTAAAGAATGAAGCTTCTTTCCGGCTTTTAAGCAGCGTTTTTATTCAAGTTTCGCTTTTGATTTTTGTCATGTGCGCCTTGATAGGCTACACACCGCTCGGCCATTTTACATTTGTGCATTTGTTTAATACGGATGAAACGATGCTGGCGTCTGTCACTTCTACATTCAGGGTCATTACCTTTGTGATTTTCTTTTCAGGCCTCCGCTGTTTGTATCAAGGAATTATCATTAATCATTTTGAAACAAAATGGGTGACAATTGGCGTCGTGGTCCGGCTTTTTGGCATGTTTTTAGTGGCTTATTACTTTGTTTGGTCCGGCCATGTGAACCACAGCATTGTAGGAGCCATTATTTTTTTAACCGGTATGGCGATTGAATGCATCATTAGCGTTTGGCGGGGCCATCGAATTGTCAAAAGAGAAATGAAAAGAAGGGAGCCGGCTGTAGAAAAACGAGACATTTACGCATTTTACACGCCGCTTGTTTTTTACTTATCTTTTCAAACGGTAATCATTCCGGTTATTTATGCTTTTCTTGGTAATATTAAAGATGCCCAGACAGGCATGGCTTCTTTTGCCATGGCCCTCAGTATTACAAATTTAGTGCTTAGTTTTTTTATGTATACCCATCAAATCGTTTTGCAGTTTTTCAAAGAAAACAGACGGGCTGTTATCCAATGTGTCATTGTGTTCAGCATTGTGCCTTCTTTGCTTCTAGCTTTCCTTTGCTACAGTCCGGCAGGCATCTGGTTTATGATGAATGTGATGGGCACAAATCTGGCCCTGGCAGAGTCTTCTCTGGCGGTCCTGCAGTTTTTTATTTTAAAAACATTCCTTTTTCCCTGGGTGGACTTTTTTGGGGGCATTCTTATGCTGCATAAAAACACAAAAAGTATGGTCGCCCCGCAGGTATATAATTTAGCCGCTGTGACCATCAGCAGCTTTTTACTCGTTCAATTTGTGCCTCATTTAAACGGCAGTGCTGGTGCGATTGCTGCTTCACTCGGTGAAATGGTCGGACTGCTTGTCGTAATGAGAGTGGTTTTTCATTTGCGGAAAAGAAAGGGCGGGCATCCAGAGACCGTCGTTTAACCTTTATAAGCAAAGGCTAAAGGTCCGTGACGGTCGGAATATCGGCTGCCTTTGTACTAATGTGAAGACGTTGTGAGGTGATTGGCACAAAACAAAACGGTAAACAGTGAACAAAACGCTAAATTTGTCGATTGTGTGACGACAAAGGTAGTTTTCTTCTTTATTGAATGAAGAAAAAACGTACTTTAAGATGAAAGTATGTTATCCCATTTGAAAGGAAGAAAAATAAATGGCTCAATCTAATATAAAAGTCGCTGTTCAAAAGTTTGGTAACTTTTTAAGTTCAATGGTTATGCCGAACATTTCCGCTTTTATTGCCTGGGGCTTGATTACGGCGCTTTTCATTCCTACCGGGTTTTTCCCAAATGAAAGCCTTGCCAAAATGGTCAGCCCGATGGTTACGTACCTTCTCCCGCTTTTAATCGGGTACACAGGAGGTAAGCTCGTTCATGACCAGCGCGGAGCGGTTGTCGGCGCTATTGCTACCATGGGGGTTATTGCCGGTACGGATATTCCAATGTTCCTCGGTGCGATGGCAATGGGTCCGCTTGGCGGATATGTGATTAAGAAGTTTGATCAATGGATTGAAGGAAAAGTAAAATCTGGCTTTGAAATGCTTGTAAACAACTTCTCTGCCGGAATTTTAGGCGGGCTGCTCGCGATTTTAGCTTTTCTAGCGGTTGGTCCAGCGGTAAAAGCTTTAACAAGCTGGCTGGTAGACGGTGTGGATTGGCTGATTGCAACAGGATTGCTTCCTTTAACAAGTATCCTGATTGAACCAGCAAAAGTACTTTTCTTAAACAACGCAATCAATCACGGTGTATTATCACCAATTGGGATTGAACAAGTAAAACAAGCAGGCCAGTCGGCTTTGTTCTTGCTTGAATCCAATCCTGGACCAGGACTTGGCGTTCTGCTTGCATACTGTATTTTTGGAAAAGGCACTGCAAAAAAATCAGCTCCGGGAGCAGCAATTATTCACTTCCTCGGAGGTATTCATGAAATTTACTTCCCATACATCTTAATGCGTCCACTGCTGTTTTTAGCGGTCATTCTTGGAGGCATGAGCGGTGTGTTCACATTGGTTCTTTTAGGCGGCGGTTTGTTTGCGCCGGCTTCACCGGGCAGTATCCTTGCGATTGCTGCTGTAACGCCACATAATGCAAGTGCATTTGCTGCAAACTTTGCAGCTGTGCTTGTCGCAGCAGTAGTGTCCTTTGTCGTTGCTTCGTTTGTGTTGAAAACAGGCAAGCAGACAGAAGAAAACATTGAAGATGCAGCTCAAAAAATGCAGGAAATGAAAGGGAAGAAAAGCTCTGTTGCCGATGTATTTGCTTCAAACCCTGGAGAATTCCCGCAAAACGTAAACAAAATCGTTTTTGCTTGTGATGCGGGAATGGGTTCAAGTGCGATGGGTGCTTCGCTTCTCCGTAAAAAAGTAAAAGAAGCAGGCTTGAATGTGTCAGTAACAAACACAGCGATCAGCAACCTGCCAGCGGATGCACAAATTGTCATTACTCAGGAAGAATTAACGCCGCGGGCACAAAACAAACTCCCAGATGCATACCACGTATCTGTTGACAACTTCCTGTCCAGCCCTGAGTATGAAAAGTTAATTGACCGTCTCCAAAACGGCGGACAAGACCCTGTAGAGGAAATTGTGGAAGATGCGGAAGATAACGTTCCAAATAACGATGGACGAACAGAAGACGGTTTATTGTTAGAGGAAAATGTGTTCTTAAATCAATCTTTCTCAACAAAAGATGAAGCGATTCGTTTTGCGGGTAATGCTTTGTTTAAAGCAGGGTATGTGAAAGAAAACTACATTGAAGCCATGATTGAACGTGACCAAATCACATCTACTTATATGGGCAATGATGTGGCAATCCCGCACGGAACAGAAGAAGCGAAGAAAGAAGTATTAAAATCTGGATTCACGGTTATTCAAGTTCCTCAAGGCGTTGATTTTGACGGCAACCTGGTCCGCTTGATCTTTGGTATTGCGGGTAAGGATGGCACGCATTTAGAAATCCTGTCTGGCATCGCTGTTACATGCTCGGAAATGGAGAATATCGAAAAGCTGGTGAACGCTCAAACAGCGAAAGAAATCATCGCTATTCTCAATGGTTCAAAAGAATAAGCTTTTTATTCAGTAGAAAAGTGCTTCGTGCGCTTTTCTACTTCCTGTTTTCTCAAGGAATAAGATAAAAGGAGGTGGCAGCATGTTTATTACTTCGAGGGAAAAAGCAATCATTGAGCTTATCATTAAAACATCAGGGAAGCATACAGCTTTTTCCATTGCCTCTTCTTTAAGTGTAAGTGTGAGAACCATTCAGCGTGATTTAAAATCGGTTGAAAAAATTCTAGAGCACTTTGATCTCCATCTGCAAAGAAATACAAATGAAGGCTTGATCATTGAAGGCAGAAATGAACAAATCTTTCGGCTGATTCAGCACTTAACAGGCAGCCATCCAGTGGATCAAACACCGAAGGAAAGAAAGCTGCTGCTGCTTTTAGTCTTGATGGAGGAAGCAGAATCATTTAAGATTCAAGCTTTGGCATCCGATTTAGGTGTCAGCATCACCACACTATCCGTGTACTTAGATGAACTGACCGAGTGGCTCCAGCCGTTCCACATTGAACTGAGCCGGAAACGAGGCGTCGGGGTAGAACTGAAAGGAAGCGAAGAGAGCAAGCGTAAAGCTCTAGCCCATTGTTTTCTCATGGATTTTAATGAAGAAATGATTGAAAGTCTCTTTTTACTGGAAGAGGGAAAATATCAGCAGGAAAAAGTCCTGCATTATTTCCTTCCGCATTATGTGCGTGCAATTGACCGGCTGGTGAATGAAACAATGAATAACCGTTATTCCCGCTTGGCGGACAGTGACTATATCGGGCTTATTGTTCATATTGGCATTACGATGCAAAGAACAGAAGCGGGCTTTTACCTGGAAGAGGAGTCGCTTTTGAGCGAAGAAACAGATGAACACAGCCAGGTAATGGCGATATGTGCACAGCTCGAAGAATTCTTCTCTGTTTCATTTACGAAAGAAGATGTCGAGTATTTAACCACCGTTTTAAAGGGATCCAAGCTGCAGGAAGCAGCGGCTGTTCCTTATGACAGTGTGGTTTTGGGCCAAATGATTAAGCGTGTGATTCAAGATGTATCCTCTCAGCTCCATGTTGATTTAACACATGATTTTTCCTTGTTTCAAGGCCTTCTTGCCCATATGGAACCCGCTTTGTTTCGCCTGAAGCAGCAAATGGGGCTTTTCAATCCATTAACAGAGGAAATCAAGCGGAAATATCCGGTTTTATTTTTGGCGGTAAAAAACAGTGTAGAAAAAGAGTTCAAGGAAATTGAACCGTTTCCTGATGATGAAATTGCATTTATTGTCCTTCACTTCGGTTCGGCGCTAGTCATGCAGGAAGAAAACATTGCCCTAAAAGCGCTCGTCGTTTGCCCAACAGGGATTGGTGCGTCGAGAATGCTGGCAAGCCGAATCAAAAAAGAAATTATTGAGATTGATTCAGTGGAAATTAAATCATTGAAAGAAATTGGGCAGCAGAACGTACATACATTTGATGTCATTATTTCTACCGTCCGCCTGCCGCTTATGCATACCGAATATATATTGGTGAATCCGCTGTTGAGCACGGAAGACATCACGGCAATTAAGGATTTTCTACGGAAAAACGTCGAAAAATTAACCAAAAACAAAAAGTATAAAAAATCACTGCCGAAAGAGGCCGCTTCACCTGTAAAAGCAGAACGGCCTTTAACAGAATTGCTTAAAGAACTTAAAGATACGCAGCAAAGTATTGAAGCGTTGATCGGACATTTTCGCGTACACCCTATCGCTCAGGCACAGGACTATGACCAAACGATAAAAGAAATGTTAGAAAAAGCAGAGAAAGATAAGCTCTTATCTAATGCACCTGTTGTATTCCAGGCGTTGAAGGATCGTGAAAGAAAGGGCGGTCTTGGTATTCCTAACACAGGAATGGGCCTCTTTCACTGCAGAAACGAACATATTCACGGACTTATTTTTCAAATTGCGCATTTACATCATCCTTGTTTAATCAAAGGAATGGATGGAAATGAGATGTATATGAAAAGTTTGCTGCTGATGCTGGCCCCGGAAAAATTAAGTGCGAAAGAGCAGGAAATCATCAGTTTACTGAGTACCAGCTTGATTGAAAGCAACGAGGCAATTATGATTTTTTCCTCTTCGAATGAAGAAATGATCCGTACAAAGATGGAATCGATTTTTTTAGATTACCTTCACACTAATTTGATAAAGGAATGATGAATATGAAAACAGTTGTACATTTTGGCGCAGGGAATATCGGGCGTGGATTTATCGGAGCACTTTTCTCCGATTCCGGCTACCATGTGACGTTTGTTGATATTGCCGATCAAACCATCGATCACCTAAACAAAGATCAACAATATCGTGTAAAGCTGGCAACAGACCAGCAGGATGAGATGACTATTACGAACGTATCCGGCTTAAATAACATGAAGCAGGAAGAGGAAGTTGTGGCTGCCATCCAGCATGCTGCCTTTTTAACAACGGCGATTGGACCGACGATTCTTCCTCGTATTGCGCCGTTAATTGCAAAGGGACTTACAGAAAGAGTTAAGACAAGCGATGAAAAGCTGTATGTCATTGCCTGCGAAAACCAAATTTCAGCAACGGACTTATTAAAAGGATATATACTGGAAAATCTGGATGAAGAGACAAAAAGCCGTTTAGAAGGCAGAGTGTTCTTCTTCAATTCTGCTGTTGACCGTATTGTACCGATTCAAAACAACCAAGGGTCACTAGACGTTCTTGTGGAACCATATCACGAGTGGGTAGTGGAAACAACAGAAGATATTCCTGCGATCGAGGGCATGAAGATCGTGGCAGACCTTGCGCCTTTTATTGAAAGAAAGCTGTTTACCGTAAACACAGGACACGCAGTGATTGCGTATCTTGGTTACCTTGAAAACAAATCAACGATCGATCAAACACTCGCAGATGAAGCCATTGAAAAGCAGGTACAGGCGACGTTGAATGAAACCGGCGCTTACTTAATCAAGCAATACGGCTTAAATGAAGAAGAGCACCAGCAGTATATTCACAAGATCATTGACCGTTTTAAAAATACTTATTTAAATGATGGTGTAACAAGAGTAGGGCGTTCTCCAATTCGCAAGCTTGGTCCAGATGACCGCCTGGTTCGTCCAGCTGTTGAAGCTCAAAAAGCAGGTCTTTCCTATACAAACTTAGCGAAAGCCATTGCAGCAGCCCTGCTGTTTGACTACAACGAAGACGAAGAAGCAGTAAAACTGCAGGAAATGATTCAAGAGAATGGAGTGGCTGCAGTACTTCAACAGGTGAGCGGACTGAATGAAAACAGTGAGATTACCCAGGAAGTGCTGCGTCAGTATGAACTGCTTCAAAAATAAATAACCACTTTATAAAAACTATGTTAAAAAGCCCGGAAGAATATTCTTCCGGGCTTTTAACTTATAGACAGATTTTTTATTTCCTAATGATTTCATTGTGTTAAAAGAAATAGTTTCTCAACTGAAACACTTGAAAAAATAGTTGTCTTTGGAAAACGAGAAGTGCTTTTTGTTGACAAAATGTCAACACTTTAATATAGTCCAGTAGAGTTTTATTTTAAAAGACCAAGTATTTTAAAGTCTGAAGGGGGATTTTAAAGTGGGAAATGAGTTAAAAACTAATGAACTTGGTGTGCTATTAAAACAGCTATTAAAAGAACATTCTTTATCGATGAGAAAACTCAGTGAGATTACTGGCATAGATACTGCAACCATTTCACGCATCATAAGCGGTAAAAGGAGAGCAACACCCGAACACTTACAAACATTATCTGATTGTCTAGGTATTCCAAGTGCTGACTTATTTACCGCTGCTGGTTATACCATTAATGAAGCAAAAAAAGACCATCAGTCGGACATTCACGCTTCTCTCGACAGTATTCAAAGCATCCTTGCCACCTCTAATCTCTATAATGGGACATTTACGATTGAACGTGTAGAACAGCAGTTAAAACAATATCAACATGAGCTGCAGAGTGAAGAAGCCAGAAACACTATTCTTAAGAGCTTTAAAGAAAAAATAAAGAAAGTCGGCAGTGGCGGCCCCTTTATCGGAGAGTTAGAGCAAATGTTTAAACATTATAGACTGAAAAAAGGGACTTCTGCAGACCTTGCTGTTATGGGCAGTGTACTGATGTATTTTATTGTCTCTTTGGATGTAATCCCTGATTATATTTTTCCAATTGGATATTTAGATGATGCCATCTCAGTAAAACTTGCGTTAAGTCTCTTATCAACAAAGACAGGGAGCTAAACCAAAGAAAATAAATATAGGTGATTTAAGAAATGGAGAAAAAGAAAAAAGCTATAAGAAAACGAAAACGGATCAGAAACCTTTTACTGCTTATTTTTTTGTTATTGGCGCTTGTAATGGATTATTGTATTTACCAATACCAGAAAGGGTTATCTGAGGCAGAGGATGGAAGCTACAAAGAAGATCAAAAAACATTTGATGAGTTCGAGGGCAGCGAACCACAATTTGGTGAGATGAATATTTTACTGGTTGGAAGTGATTCGAGGGGTGAAGAGCATTCACGCGCTGATACCTTAATGATCGCCCACTATAATCAAAATACTCATAATATGAAGGTTGCTTCCATTATGAGAGACACATATGTAGATATTCCCGGGCATGGAATGCAGAAAATAAATGCTGCTTACGCGTTTGGAGGTCCGGAATTAGTCAGAAAAACAATAGCAAAAAATTTTGAGGTAGATGTTCATTACTATGCTGTTATTGATTTCAAAGGGTTTTCAAAACTAGCAGATATAATGGCGCCTAATGGAATCGAAGTAGATATACCATATAAAATGTCTTATGGAATTGGAACAACACTTCAGCCCGGCAAGCAAGTGCTGTATGGCGATGATTTATTGGCCTATGTGCGCTTTCGCCATGATCGTTTAAGTGACTTTGGAAGAGTGGAAAGGCAGCAGGAAGTGATGTTTAAGCTAAAGGAACAGGCAGTGAGCATACATAACTTAGCGAATATCCCAAAGTTGCTTGGAGCAGCGGATCCGTATATTGATACAAACGTAGACACTCGTGCCCTGTTATCAATCGGCAAAGGGTTGGTTGCAGGGAAATCAAAGGAAATGGAGAGCATTCGGATACCTCTTCAAGGTTCATATGAGAATGAAACCGTAAGTGTCGGGGAGGTACTTAAAATTCATTTAAATCAAAATAAGCAGAGTTTACAAGATTTTTTATCGTTAAACCATAGCTAATTAAAAGCGAATAGGATTATATAATCGGAGAGAAAACTAACCTTTGGACAGAACTAGTTTAGTCAAATTAATGTTGTAAACATCACTCTTTGAGGCGCGCTTTCGGAATAAGACTTGGAGTTAGTATAGTTTCATGGACACAGTTTAATTAAGTCCTTACAATTATTTTGAGAGGATGTGTCCGAATTGGAA
>NZ_JAVJNG010000160.1:0-268 GCF_038806185.1 Domibacillus sp. 8LH
GCAAATTGATATACGTATCGCTAACACTAAACGTAAAAAGTATTTAGTTAAACAAAGGATCGCGCAGCTTTTAGCGACAAGTCGCTTAAAAATTAATGAGCTAATGCATCCTGGTGTGGAGCTTAAAATCGCAAAAGATTCAAAACATTTTTCACGTATTTATCCGCCCCACTCAGTGAAAATGAGCGAAGGTAAAATTACTCAGTCGTTTTAGCGGCTGAGTCTTCGCTGTCATCATTTTGGTCTATTTCTTCAGGCACTTCTTCAG
>NZ_JAVJNG010000161.1:0-268 GCF_038806185.1 Domibacillus sp. 8LH
GTCGTGCCGAAGGAGAGGATCGTGTTCCAGTTTGCCGCCTACCGGATCATGTCCAGCCGCCGCCATGCGCTGCGCGTGGCGGTGCAGACGGCGGTGGCGACGCTCGCCGTGCATCTCCTGATGCGGCCTCTCGCGCCGGATCTGGAATCCTGGGCGGCGGTCCTGTCGAACAGTCTCGCCGCCATCTGGCCGGGCCTGACCTATGCCGCGGTGATGGCCGCCATCGTGGCGCTCGACCCGAGCCCCGACGGCCGCAGCGCCCTTGCCC
>NZ_JAVJNG010000162.1:0-268 GCF_038806185.1 Domibacillus sp. 8LH
GGCTTTCTGAATATCGAGCATAGGCTCAAAATTTGAATCAATGCTCGACGGAACCCGCTTTTAGGCGGGTTTTGTTATTTCTGGGGTTTGGGAAGTGGCTTTCCTATCCTAAGATTCTTCGCAATGTTAAAAAAATTTACCTTATCCAGCTTGGGCATCACGTCCTCAGGATAAGCGCTGGTAATGTGTATCCTCATTAACTTTTTTTCGCGATACATTTTAAAGGGCACGAAATAGATTATTTGCCCTTCTTCCTCTGTGTTGATGG
>NZ_JAVJNG010000163.1:0-267 GCF_038806185.1 Domibacillus sp. 8LH
GGTAAGAAACGTCCATTGGCACCGTCACGTCATGTCGGGCGGGCAAATGTTTCCATTCGCCAAAACCCTGTTAATTTATACAGAACAATTGATGATTATATCAGCGTCGTGAGGGATGCCAACCGTGAAATTTCCACGTGCGGCAGAAGACGACTATCCGGGGTAGTCATCAGATCGGCATTTTCCGGCTTGATCCAGCAGGCCTGCATGCCGCAGCGGATCGCCCCGGCGACGTCCGTGGTCAGGTCGTCGCCCACGTGCAGGATC
>NZ_JAVJNG010000164.1:0-267 GCF_038806185.1 Domibacillus sp. 8LH
GATTACTGCTTAATACTTATAAAGGAAATGAAGAAGATCGAAATATTATCTTGCCAAATATTGAAAATGTAGACAAGGACATTAGTGAAGAATTGGCTCAATATGCTGCGTCTCTCTTGAATCCCCTGCGTAAAGAATTAGGAACTGTGGCTGTTGAAGTGAGTGATTTAGCATTAAATTATGCCGTTCTCTTAGCTCAATCATTGAATAGTACTTTGCGATATCATAATTATGACAGTCTAATTGCAATTGCAAAAACGACAGGTG
>NZ_JAVJNG010000165.1:0-267 GCF_038806185.1 Domibacillus sp. 8LH
CACCAGAAGTAACAAAAGGTACAGTAAAAGTAAAAGTGGAATATGCGGGTATTTGCGGTACAGATTTACATGAATACATGCACAAATCGTTTGTCACAGCTGATAAAATGATTTTAGGCCACGAATTTACTGGGGAAGTAGTTGAAGTTGGAGAAGGTGTGACTAGATTCAAATCAGGTGACCGAGTAGCAGTGGAACCAATTTGGGGATGTGGAGAATGTGCATCCTGTAAAAAAGGAAATTACAATACGTGCCCTAATATGGAAT
>NZ_JAVJNG010000166.1:0-267 GCF_038806185.1 Domibacillus sp. 8LH
GATCAACAGATTGCCTATCCCAAGGGCGGAGAGCCCGTCGAGCTCGTGAACCTCTCGCCGCGGGGCCGCATCGCCACCTGGCTGCCGCGCCTGCAGATCCTCGCCACCTTCGAGCGGCGCTCGGGCCGGCTGACCCAGCGGATCGCCAACCTCGACACGGTGCTGTTCCTGCCCGAGGAGGAGATCGTCACCCTGACCTTCCGCACGAGGATCACGGCCGCGCGCGACATCTTCGAATTCGCGCGGGTTCTCGTCTCGACCCGGCAG
>NZ_JAVJNG010000167.1:0-266 GCF_038806185.1 Domibacillus sp. 8LH
TGGAGCCTAGCGGGATCGAACCGCTGACCTCCTGCGTGCAAAGCAGGCGCTCTCCCAGCTGAGCTAAGGCCCCATATAAAGAAGTAAGAATGGTGGGCCTAAATGGACTCGAACCATCGACCTCACGCTTATCAGGCGTGCGCTCTAACCAGCTGAGCTATAGGCCCCTACTTCCATTATGAAGTTTCAGATTGAACCTTCAAAACTGAACAAAATCAAACGTCAAACGTTTGTGAGAACCAAGTTCTCACTTCCGTAAATATCCT
>NZ_JAVJNG010000168.1:0-266 GCF_038806185.1 Domibacillus sp. 8LH
GCTTGCAGGTGATCCACAAACCGGGCAAATTGCGTTTAATTTGGTAACCGATTCGCTTAATGCCATTAACTTCGGCATTGGGCCAAATGGTTCACCACGGAAATCCGTGTCCAATCCAGCTACAACCACCCGAATTCCTTGATTAGCAAGCTCTTCTACTACTTCCACAACATTTTCATCAAAGAACTGTACTTTATCTATCCCAATAATATCCACTCGCTTGTCCACATATTGCAACATTTCATTCGATCTTTTTACATGACGAG
>NZ_JAVJNG010000169.1:0-266 GCF_038806185.1 Domibacillus sp. 8LH
GCATCCCGCAGCCGCAGAGCGACATCCGCTCAATTGTCGTGACGCTGGAGCGCCCGCTGCCGCTGATGCAAATCTCCGACGTGATGGAAGGCCTGCTGCTGGAATACGCCGACAACCTGCTGCGCTACAAAGGCATTCTGTCTATCGAAGACGAACCGCGCCGCCTGCTGTTCCAGGGCGTGCAGCGGCTGTATAACGCCGACTGGGATCGGGAGTGGCTGCCTGGTGAGGAACGTCGGAGCACCTTGGTATTTATTGGTGTGGAT
>NZ_JAVJNG010000016.1:0-86445 GCF_038806185.1 Domibacillus sp. 8LH
CCGAACACGGCCGTTAAGCTCTTCAGCGCCGATGGTAGTTGGGGGTTTCCCCCTGTGAGAGCAGGACGCCGCCTGGCAGCATAATGATCTGTATTGAAAACACGCTCATTCAAATGTAAAATTTGAATGAGCGTGTTTTTTTTTATTTGTAAGATACTGGGTGTGGTTTCAAAGGAATAAACGTTTTAACCTAATAAGGGCAGGGTAGAGTAAATTTGAATACATGTGAAAATGACACTGCCTTCTTCCTAGATTCCACTCATTTAAAGGAATCATTTCGTTTATCTTTTATTATGTCTAATCGGGGTGTGAAAAGCATAAAAGGTGGAGGTGGATGAAGCATAAGAGTAATCCTCTTTTTTATTTTCCTTTTGATTTCTTTTCAAAAAGAATGTTCAAAGCATTTTTAGCTAATAATATAAGGAGTTGATACCTATACCTTCACATCGGATAAGGTCACCTAAATCATGAAGCGGGCGAGTGGACTACTCACCTGCTTGAAAAGAATGATGAATTAAGATGTAAAAGAGACGGAGGATGACAGGATGAAACCAGTCAAAATTTCATATATTATTCCAGCCTACAATGAAGCTGAAAATATCCCTAAAGTACTTCAGGCCATCAATCAAGAAATGAATGGTCAATTCTACGCATATGAAGTTATTTTTGTTGATGACGGAAGCGCTGATGATACACTGGATGTTATAAAGCAGCTGGCATTTCATTGTAATGAAGTTCAATATATCTCCTTTACCCGCAATTTTGGAAAAGAGTCTGCTATGCTGGCAGGTCTTCAGCATGCCCAAGGTGATGCGGTTATTTTGATGGATGCCGATTTGCAGCACCCGCCTTCTCTTATTTCCCAGCTGTTAAAAGGATATGAAGAAGGGTATGACCAAGTTATTGCCAAGCGGAATCGAACTGGTGATTCTCCTGTTCGCTCTATTATTTCCTCTTTCTTTTATCGACTTGTTAACCATACAGTCGACGTAAAACTGACAGATGGAGAAGGCGATTTCCGTCTTTTAAGCCGCAGAGCAGTGAATGCCTTGTTAACGCTAAGTGAAGGAAATCGATTTTCTAAGGGATTGTATTCATGGATCGGATATGGACAGAAAACCATATCTTATGAAAATGTAGCCAGAGAATGTGGCGAAACAAAATGGTCTTTCCCAAAACTTCTGAATTACGCCATTGATGGGATTGTTTCGTTCAACCATAAGCCTCTTCGTGCCTGCTTTTACACAGGAGCGCTTGTGTTATTTATGTCGCTTGTTTATATAGCCATCACTTTTGTTCAGATCATGCGGACAGGAGTAGTCGTTCCTGGATACTTTACTCTTATCTCTGCTGTTCTTTTTTTAGGCGGGGTTCAGCTTGTTTGTATGGGTATTATCGGAGAATACATTGGAAGAATTTATAACGAAACGAAAAAGCGGCCTCATTATTTAATTCAGCATACGAGTATTGGGGCACCAAAAGAAAAGAGAGAAAAACATGCCATTTATTCCTAATGAATTTTTGAAATTTATTATTGTTGGTGTCATTAACACTGGTCATTATTATGCGGTATACATACTTATGCTGCATGGATTAGGATTACATTTTTTTGCCGCGCATATGATCGGTTTTCTCAGCAGTTTAATCGGCTCTTTTTTCTTAAACACGCTATATACGTACAAAGTAAAGCCGACTTGGTCCGCGTTTATGCGGTTTCCATTAACGCAGCTGTTTAATACAGGGATGACAGCTGTGTTATTATATCTGTTTGTTGAACAGTTTGGTATGAACAGTAGTATCGCGCCGCTTGTGGCCGTTTTCTTTACGCTGCCCGCTACGTTTATTCTGACAGGGAGAATTTTAAAAAAGCCATGCAAAAAAGAGAAAACACATCTACATTCTTACATAAAATAAGCCATTCAGGAAAAAAGGCTTCTTTTTTCTTTTTATTTTTATCGAGCTTAATTATAGCTCTTTTGAGTCATTTGTTTTTTATTATACAATGGTTTGATGGGCAGTACATGACAGGCATGAATGATGGCTTGTCACAAATGCAGCCTTTTAAGGAACTGCTTTACAATGAATTTAAAAAAGGCGAGTTTTTTTATTCTCCCGATTTTGGGCTGGGCGGGAGTATATATACACAGCTTAGTTATTATTTTTTTAATTCGATCATTTTTCTTCTTACAACAGGTGTAACATTTGTTCTGGAGAGTATAGGACTCATTGGAAAGCCGGATCTTTTTTATTGGGCGGATGCCATTTTAGTTGTCAGCGTCCTTAGGCTGACCGTCATTTTGATGATAACGACGTTTTACTTTTGGTACATGACTCTCTCAGCACTGCCTGCTTTTGTTGGTGCGGTTGTTTATGGTACAAGCATTATTTACTTTCGGTATGTGACCTACTGGGAATTTTTTTCGGATTCGATGATTTGGCTTCCACTGCTTTTAATCGGTGTCGAAAAAGTAATACGGGAAGAAAAACCATGGTTTTTTCTTGCAGCTGTTTCGGTCAGCTTATTTGATAATTTTTACTTTTCGTATGTTAACTTTTTGCTTGCAGGCATTTATATTTTATTCCGATGGATTTTCAAGCTCTCAGAGGGAGAAACATCAGTAAAAAAGCAAATTAAGCTGTTTTTGCTGACCGGCATTGCGGGATTTGGCATTAGTGCTTTTTCTTTTATTCCTGCTGTATATGGATTCTTAAATAATTACCGGCCGCCTTATACGGAGCAAATTCCTCTTATTGGTTTTACTGATAACTTTTTAATCAACGGCCTAATCGTATATATACCCGCTTTTGTCGTGTTGAGTCTCATGCTTGTTTCTTTGTACCAAAATCCGTTGTTCCGTTTTTTTGCTTTTATGACGATTTTTTTAGTCCTTCTACATATGAGCCCGTATGCGGCCAGTGTTTTTAATGGTTTTTCAGCCCCACAGTATCGATGGGAGCATCTTTTGTCTCTTACAGTGGGTGGTACAGCAGCTGCTGCGCTCTCTATTCCGATTCAAATTAAGCGAAAAAAGCTCATGATTGCTTTTGCCTGCGCAGCTGTTTTATATATTCTTTTTTATGTGCTGGACCCTGTCATAACGTTTCAGCGTGCAAAAGATGCCTGGATGGGTGTTTCCGCATTTATAGTCGTGGCTGTCTTTTTTGTTCTTGTTATCCGGAAAAGCCGGCATATAAAATCAATCATGGCGCTGCTCATTATTTTAACAAGTATAGGGGTGGCGAACGCTTATCAGGAAAACCGCCTGTCGGTTTCAGGAACATCTTTTAAAGTGTCCAAAGAGTATATGAATAGTGATCAATATCGAGGTGCTGACCAGCAAAAGGTGATTGCCTTGATTCAGGAGCAGGAAACCGACCCGCTTGCCCGGATCGATTGGACACTTCAGCGTCGGAACAATACCCCAATCATTCATGGCTTCAAAGGAATGAGTGCTTACTCAAGTATTTTAAATGAGCATCTTTTATTCTTTTATTTAAAAGATCTCTATATAGATATGGGTTGGGAAAGTGTCAGCCGCTATGGAACACTTGGAGATCGTGCTAATTTAGAAAGTCTGTTAATGGGCAAATATTATATCAAGAAGAAAGAAGAAGAAGCTGTTCCGTATGGATTCAAGGAAGCTGCCTCTGCCGGCGAATACGTTGCATATCAAAATGAAAACCTCCTTCCGTTTGTCCGTACGACAAGTACCGTATTTTCAGAACGGGAATTAAAGAATGCTTCGCCCGTGGCAAAAGAACATGCTATGCTCTCGGGAATTGTCCTCGATCGTAAAGAGCCGGGAGCTCCTATACCGGAGAGTACATCCATTATGAAACGTACATCGGTCGAACCTGTTCATGCCACTTATGAGAAGGATATACTCAAGGTACCCGAAAAAGGCGGGATTGATGTAGTGGTCAATCAGCCTAATCCGTCTGTTAAAGATTACTACCTTACCTTTACTTTAAGAGGAATCGATAATAAAGATTCGTACGTACTTCAAGTCAATGAGTATAAAACAACCCGAAAAGCGGCCCGTTCTATCTATAAGACGAACGTGGATCAGCTGGTGATAAGAGTAAAAGCGAACAGCCGTATTTCCCTTCGTGTGCCAAAAGGAACCTATGAACTAAAGGATGTGCAGCTGTACGAAGAAACATATGAAGTTCTGCAGGAAGCAAAAGCTGAAAGCCGTCAATCATCCGTCCAAGGGCTTCGCTGGGAAGGGAACCGCATTTCTTTTACGTACAACAATACGAATCATAGTCAATACGCAGCCATACCGCTTCCTTATGAAAAAGGCTGGCGTTTAACGGTAAATGGTGAGAAGCAGGAAATCAAAAAAGCAAATTACGCATTTACAGGCATTGAACTAAAAGAGGGACGAAACAATGTCGAGCTCGTGTATTATCCGCCTTTCTTTTTCCTACTTCTCGCTTTATCGGCTTGTACTCTTTTTCTTGTTCTTCTCTTGTTTTACCGAACAAAACGATCCACTTCTTAAAAAAGCGGATCGTTTTTTTGTATAAAAAAAGTATGGAATGGCAATGAAAAAGGGAAAGGGTTCCTGAAGGGAAGGAGGAGCGGCATGAAAATGTTAAGCTTGGTATTGGCGATAGGCTTTGCTGTTCTTCACTTTTCAGCCAAGTATATGGTTTTTTTAAAACGTGTTCCAAGAAGCCGGTTTTTATCTTTTGCTGGCGGTATCGCCGTGTCATATGTATTTGTGCACCTTCTCCCGGATTTACATACGCATCAGCAGGTGCTGGAGAAAGCTCAAAATGGTCTGCTTCGTTTCATTGAAAATCATGCTTATTTGATGGCGCTTATGGGCCTGGCTCTTTTTTATGGCCTTGAAGAAATAGTATCGCAGTCCACGAATAAAAAGGAAACAAAGGTAAGTTCAGGTATTTTTTGGATTCATGTGGGCGTTTTCTTCTTTTACAACATGCTGATTGGTTATTTGCTTATTCAAGAAACATTTGATCAAGTACTTGGAATGCTTTTTTATTTTCTTGCCCTGTCCGTTCATTTTATGACGATCGACCAAAGTATGCGTGAAGCGCACCAGCATGTATATGACCAATATGGCCGCTGGATTTTAATTTTTGCCGTGTTAGTCGGCTGGGCCCTGGGTGCTTTAACAGAATTAAAAGAAGCGGTAGTGTCGACAATGGTGGCTTTTTTGTCGGGTGCTCTTATTTTAAATGTCTTAAAGGAAGAACTGCCAAAAGAAAGTGAAAGCAGCTTCGGCGCATTTGCTGCCGGATTGATTATTTATTCGGCGCTGCTGCTAGCCGTTTAAACAAGCCTTGCTTTGCTTTTGTTTTGTGCTGTTCCAATCTGTGGCTGATTGTTTAAAAAAAGAAAGAGGGGGAAGGATAAACAAAAAAGAAAAGTGGGATAAATATGCCGAGTATTGTTTCTGCCAGTACGTACCACCCTCCGCATATTGTTGAGCAGGGTCAAACTGCCGCTTTTGCCCGTGAATTATTCAAGGATGATTTCCGGGATATTGAGCGGCTTTTAACCGTTTTTCAAAATGGGCAAATTCAAAAGCGGCATTTTGCTATGCCGTTAACTTGGTTTGAGCGCGACCACAGTTTACAGGAACGAAATGATTTATATATTGAAAAAGCCGTTGAATATGGAACCGAAGCTGTTAAACAGTGTTTGGATGACGAACGCTTTTTACAGCAATCGCTGACAGCAGGCGATATTGATGCCATTTTTTTTATTTCCAGCTCGGGCATGGCAACGCCAAGCATTGAATCGAGAATTATGAACTGTCTGCCGTTTTCTGATGAAACAAAGCGGATTCCGATCTGGGGGCTTGGCTGTGCAGGCGGAGCGGCTGGGATCAGCCGTGCTTATGAATATTGCCTTGCCTTCCCACAGGCAAAGGTGCTCGTGTTAGCGATTGAATTATGCAGCTTAACGTTCCAGCGAAATGACCGGTCAAAAAGCAATTTGGTTGGAACGTCGCTGTTTGCGGATGGGACGGCTTGTGTGCTTATGACGGGGGACGAAGCTGGGATAGAAACAAAACGGCCTGTACCGTCTGTTTTAAAAACCGCATCCAAATTAATGCCCAATTCTGAAGATGTAATGGGCTGGGAGGTCAAAAACAGCGGTCTTCATGTCGTTTTTTCACGGGATATTCCTGTAATTGTCCGAGACTGGCTGGGAGGATTTGTAGATACTTTTTTAGAAAAGGAAGGGTTATCTATGAAGGAAATCACCCACTTTGTTGCACATCCAGGCGGGAAAAAAGTGCTAGATGCATACGAAGAAACACTGAAGCTTTCAGCAGAAAAAACACTTCATGCCCGGAACGTTCTTTCATCGTTTGGTAATATGTCATCTCCAACTGTTTTATATGTGTTAGAACAATTTATGCTTGGCAATGTGAAGCAGGGAGACTACGGGTTGATGACTGCTTTAGGACCCGGCTTTTCCGGAGAATTAGTGCTGCTGAAGTGGGGGGAAACAGTATGAGCGGCATTTTTTGGCTGTTTATTCTTTTTCTTTGTGTACAGCGAATTTCTGAGCTTTTTATCGCCAAACGAAATGAAAAGTGGATGCTCAGTCAGGGAGCCTATGAAGCGGGGACACGTCATTATCCATTTATTGTGGCACTTCACACGCTTTTTTTCATCAGCTTAATTGCTGAAGTGACCATGATGGAAAAAACGCTCAGCTCAAACTGGCCGATGTGGCTGACATTATTTTTGGTTACGCAGCTTGGTCGGGTATGGACACTTCGCTCACTCGGCCCTTTTTGGAATACAAAAATTATCGTGCTTCCCGGCGCAAAAGTTGTTAAAAGAGGCCCTTATCGCTGGGTTCGCCATCCAAACTATATCATTGTTACACTTGAATTTATTGTGATACCGCTGCTGTTTCAAGCCTACTACACAGCAATTATTTTCACGCTCTTAAATGCATGGATGCTGTCTGTCCGCATCGCTGCAGAAGAGCAGGCTCTTATAGATGCTACGGATTTCGGGAAAAGCTAAAGAATAAACAGACGGCAAAGCAGCTGGCTCTGTCGTCTGTTTACCGAATAACAGCGAGCCTTTCATAAACTTGTGACAGTGTAGTGATACCCATTTCTTGAAGTTTTTCAATATACACCGCCCAAAGCGCCGCAGTAAGACGCGCATCACCAAGAGCATGGTGCCGGCCGGTTAGAGGAATTTGATTGTGTTCACAGCAGTCCTCCAGGCGTACATAAGGATTGTCCGGCTCTGCAATCCGGTACATAAAGGATGTATCGATCAGCCGGTGGGAAAACGGTGTCCGAAAATATTTACGGCTCGCATACGTCATAAAAGCTTTTTCGTGGCTGGCGTGATGGGCAACGAGAGGAGAAGCCCCGGCAAATTTAAAAAATTGTGCCAGCGCTTCAGCCGGCTCAGGAGCCTCTATCAATTCTAATTCCTCAAGTCCTGTTAATTCCTTTACGAGAGGCGGGAGTGGTTCAGTAAAACGGACCAATGAATAGAATTCATCTTCAACGTGTCTTCCGCATACTTTTACAGCGCCAATCGATAAAATTTGATCCCCTTTGTCTGGATGAAATCCGGTTGTCTCCAAGTCAAATACAACTATCTGCAATTTGTCGAGCGGGACCGAGGTCGCCTCCTTTGTTTTTAAATCGCGCTGCAGACTCCGCATAAAAGCGATATCATGACGGCCGCCCTGAAGGCCTGTGAAGCGGTTTCCACTTAAGTTTTTCATAAAATCATTAAAGCCCATTCTGCATCATCCTTTTGCTATGAATCGCTGTACATAATGATGAAGGGACTCTGCGGTTTTTAAAATATGGCGCAGTTCCCTCTTGCGGACCGGTCCAAGTGAATCAATGTTTATATAGTGAGAACTATCATAATCGGGCGCGTTTCTTAAGACGCGCAGCCTGAATTCGAGCAGCAGCCGAAATGCTTCCTCATATTCCTGCATGCGGCCGTTATGAGCAGGAACAGCTGTTAAAGCCTTCATGCGCAATAAAGTAGAAGAAGCATCAATTCCTTCTTTAACGGCAAGCACGCGAATGGCATTTACGTAAGGAAGAAAAGCGGATTGTTTTAAATTAAGTGACCCGGCATGCTGGCCGTTTTGTTCCGTGAAAATTTGTCCAAAAAGGCCAATCGATTTTTTCATAAATTGAATGTTTTCAAAAAAGCGCTTCAGCTTGTGCGGATTTTTTTTCATGTTTGCAGCCACTTGTTGTTTCAAAGTGGAAACGGGTTCTTTGTCACCGTGAATCACACGGGCATCATAGATCATATGAAGAGAACGCATCGTATCCAGTGTTTCAGATTCAATCCATAAAGCGATTTGCTGCTTCCAATCCTCTGCTGATCGGCACCAGACTGGATTAGAACTCATGACTTTTCCTTCACAGTACGAGTACCCAGCTGCATGTAATCCATCTGAAAAAGTTCGGCCTAAATCTAAAAAATAAGCAGCGGCTTCATCTGTATGGGCCTCGAAGACGATGCCATGATCCTGGTCGCTGATGGTGCCTTGTTCAGAACGGCCGGCGCTGCCAAGCAAAAAAAGGGAATAAGAACAGGGGGGAGGGCCATACTCGTGCTCGTGAATTTGCAGAGCGATCGTAAGAACCTGCTTCATAATTTCATCGTGAAAGGCATTCAAGCGCTGTGTGGAGTGAAGGTGCCGATCCATTTTCGCTTCTTTTTCCTGGCGAATGTTTGCGTACGTTTGCTCCCGCGTTGTCATGATTTTTCACATCCTTTTAAACAATAATACGCAAAGCGCCGCCGCTTTGCGTATTATTTATCTTATTTATCGCCTACAGCTTTAGATTTTGTGTCAGCGAATACTTCCGGATAGCCGTATGTGCCGTGTTCACTGATATCAAGCCCCATAATTTCTTCTTCTTCTGAAACGCGGAGCCCGCCAAGAAGCTTCTTGATGACGAAAAGAATGACGAACGAAGCAACAAACGCAAATGCGCCGGAGACGAATACACCCATCGCCTGCACCCCAAGCTGTTCGAAACCGCCGCCGTAGAAAAGACCAGGACGGCCAACGGTAGCAAGATCAGGTGTAGCGAAGAAACCGGTTGATAGTGTTCCCCAGATACCAGGAATACCATGAACAGAAAGAGCAAAGATCGGATCATCAATCCCCATTTTTTCCATCCATTTTGCTCCGTAGAATACGAGAACGCCGGCAATTAAGCCGATTACAACGGCTGCCCATGTGTCAACGAAAGCACAAGATGCGGTGATGGCTACAAGACCAGCCAGAGCGCCGTTTAAAATAGTTGGAATATCCGATTTTCCAAGGGTTACCCAAGAGATAATCAATGCGGCAACAGCGCCTGCGCCAGCTGCAAGCTGTGTATTAAGTGCTACAAATCCGAAGAACCCGGCATCAACAGATACTGTACTTCCGGCGTTAAAGCCAAACCAGCCTACCCATAAAATCAATACGCCGAGTGATGTGAACACTTGGTTATGCCCATGAATGGCATTAGCAGAACCATCTTTATTAAAGCGGCCGATGCGAGGTTTAAGAAGGATCGTAGCTGCCAGAGCCGCCATAGCGCCTGTTAAGTGAACAACGGTTGAACCGGCAAAATCCTGCTTGCCATGCTCCGCAAGCCAGCCGCCGCCCCAAATCCAATGTGCAACAACGGGATAAACAATTGCTGAGAAGAGAATGGTGAATAAAACGTATACAGATAACTTTGCACGTTCCGCGAAACCGCCCAGAGCGATTGTAATCGCGATCCCTGCGAATGCCAGCTGGAATACGAAGAATACAGTAGATGAAAGCCCTAAATCTAAGTCAGCGCCAGAGTAGAAAAAGTTCGACATTCCTACAAAGAAGTTCGCGTTATCACCGAAAATGAAAGCAAATCCGACAGCCCAGAAAACGAGGGAAGCGAGTCCAAATGTGAAAGCTGTCTTTCCGGCAATATGGCCAGCGTTTTTCATACGAGTTGATCCAGCCTCAAGCATAATGAATCCGGCAATCATGAAAATAACTAAAATAGCACTAACCATGACCCAGAGGCTGTTCATTAAGTACAACATATCTTCCATGTTAAAACCCTCCCGAACGTTATTTTTGTTAACTGATGATGTTACTTTTTATAACATGTACCTATCTTATGCGGAAAATTAAGATTAGTCAATAGATTTTTTAGGATTTTATTCTCTTGTGTAATAAAACATTACATAAACAAGACGAATAATATATAGAAAAACTGGTTTGATATACGGATTCATAAGATTTTCAATAGGTAGTAGATATTTGGGCATGATAAAGAAGTTTCTTTCATAGAAATAAAACAAACAGAAAGAGAAATGACAAAAAAAGGATTTAGCAGCTGATGTATGATACACTCATTAAAAAAGGAGGCGTAACGATGGGCTGGTTCGGCGGGAGTTATCAAAATTATGACTTCACGATGTTTTCAGGAAGCCATTTTATTGTTGTGGCGGCTGTTAGTACAGCACTGGCCGGATTATACGTCTTTCGCCAGCAGCTGGGCAGATTGGTCGGGAGAAAGATGGAAATAGGTACAGCTTTCTTCTTATTATTAATAGAAGCCGTTTATCATGTCTGGATGATTACCACAAACAGCTGGAAGCTGAGTCACGCTATTCCGTTGGAGCTGTGCAGCATCAGCTTATTTTTGGCGGTTCTGCTCCTCGTAACGAAACAAAAAGGCATTTATGACATTTTATTATTTACCGGTTTACTTGGAGCTTCGCAGGCGTTATTAACTCCCTATTTGAATTTTGACTTTCCTCATTTTCGTTTTTTTCATTTTTTCACGGTACATGCTTTTCTGCTAATTGTTCCTCTTTACTTTACCTGGGTAAAAGGATACAGGCCAACGCTTTATTCGGTTGGGAAAACATTGCTGTTTTTAAATTTGCTCATACCACCTGTGATGGTGATTAATAAGTGGACGGGCGGAAATTATCTTTATTTAAGCCACAAGCCGTCAAGCGCCAGTTTGCTGGATTTGCTTGGACCTTACCCGTGGTATATTGTATCTCTTGAAGCGCTGGCACTTATGCTCAGTCTGCTAATCTGGGTGATGTTTCGCGAAAAGCCGTCAGGCCATCAAGCGGAAGGGCTGTTTCGGCGTAAAACAGCAAAAAGAGCAGAATCGTCTTGATCTGCTCTTAGAGGAAAGACAAAGTAAGAAAGCGGGCGTTTGCGGGCAGCCCGAGAGCGGAATCATCCTGATCCGCTCTTTTTGCTATGTGCAGGCTGCTGTTTTAATAGAAAGAAAAAAACACCTGCTAAAATAAAAATGCCGCCTGTTATCTGCCAGCTCGTCAGCTGTTCATTCAGCAGGAGAACAGCGAGCAGGGTGGCACCGACTGGTTCACCGAGAATGCTCATTGAAATTGTTGTGGCATTCACGTAATTCATAAGCCAGTTGTTAATGACATGTGCAATCGTCGGAACAATCGCAAGAAGAAGAAAAATACCCCATTCGTGCTTGCTGTAGCCGGTTATCTGCGTACTGGCTGCTAAGTTGTAAAGACACAGAAAAAGAGCAGCAAAAGAAAAAACACAAAAGCTGTAAATCCAATGAGATACTTTGCGCACGGTCTGCTGCCCAATGAGCAGATAACCGACAACGGCAATGACGCTTAAAAAAGAAAGCAGGTCCCCTAAAATAGCCTCTCTGCTTAATCCGAAGTCGCCCCAGCCAATCATTACTGCACCAATAATAGCAATGCCCATCGTAGCAAGAGATGCGGCATTTGTTCGTTCCCGAAACAGTAAAAAGCCGCCCGCCATCGAGACGAGTGGCTGCAGAGCTAAAATAATCGTCGAGCTGGCAACAGTGGTCAGCTTTAACGAGCCGAACCACAGCACAAAATGAAAAGCCAAAAACAATCCGGAGAGAATTAAAAGCATCCAGTCTTTTCTTTGGATACGCTCAAATTCGGATCTTTTTCTCCACACAATAGGCAGTAGGAACAAGCTGGCCAGAATCATGCGGTACATACTTAAGATAGAAGCAGGGGCGTCTGACCACTTAACAAAAATCGCTGAAAAGGAAATAGCGACAATCGCAATAAACAATGGAAGCCCGATCGATCTGTTTGCCATTACCGCCCAAACAGCTCAATCCACTCGCCGTCCGGCCCGTAGAAAAAGACATATTTTGCTCCGTTCGGAAGAGTTGTAACGGTTTCGTCAACAAAAACAACGTTATGTTCCTTTACACGAGCGATTTCTTCTTCGATATTATCGACCGTAAAGGCGATATGGTGCACCTTTCCTTCTGCCGGCAGATTTGGATTATAGCCTTCGATGATTTCAATTAACGTTTCATCTGACTGCTTAAAGCCGAGAAACGCAATGCGGAGATTTGGATCAGGATGACCCTGCTTCTCAAGAAGCTCAAGCCCGAGAACCTTTGTGTAAAAATCAATTGTTGCTTCTAAATCCTTTACTTGAATACCGACGTGTTCTAATTTTGAAATACCCATATGTATACCTCCTTTTTTCTCCATTATCCCCCTGCCTTGACAAATACGCCAGCAAAAATAAAGATAAAAGAAAAGCAAATAGAGAGAAGGATTTTTTTGATTTATATATGGATTGGACTAGGGGGCGTTATGGGTGCATTGCTGCGATACGGTGTATCGGCCGTAATAGGCCACGGAGCGGCTGGCGGTTTTCCAATTGCGACTCTTTTTGTGAATTGCCTTGGCTGTTTTTTGCTTCCGTTTTTAAACGAAAAAGTAAAAGACCGTATTCCGGTACCGATACAAAAAGCTGTTACAGCCGGGGTTATCGGTTCCTTTACAACGTTTTCTGCTTTTAGCGTAGAAGTCATAACGCTCATCGAAGCAGGAAGGGCAGCTTCAGCTCTTTTGTATATAGGTTTAAGCATAGGCGGCGGGCTTCTGTTTGTACGCCTCGGCCGTAAAGGAGCGAAAGCAGTATGATAGTGGTCGCGATTGGCGGTTTTTTCGGGGCGATAGCCCGTTTTTGGCTGAGCAGCCGGTTCAACAGCACGGCTTTTCCGTTCGGAACTTTGAGCGTCAATGTACTTGGTGCCTTTTTGCTTGGGCTGCTTATAGGCAGCGGGGCAGGAGAGAGCGCTCGTTTACTGTTTGGAACGGGGTTTCTTGGCGCCTTTACTACCTTTTCAACCTGGCTGTTTGAAGCGGAGCAAATGAAAATGAAAAAAGCCTTTCTTTATATATTCCTTACATGTGCGGTCGGTTTTTTTGGTGCATGGCTTGGCCTATAAGTCGTTTCAAGGGAAATCCATATAAAGGATATGCTATACTTTCAACGTGAATAATTTATTTGATGAAGGGATGCGGAAACATGCAATTTGTAACGTTAAACAACGGACTCAAAATGCCACAGCTTGGCTATGGTGTATGGCAGGTTGAAGACGAACAGGCAACACCGGCCGTTTTAAAAGCGATCGAAACAGGATACCGCTCTATTGACACAGCTGCTGTCTATGGAAACGAACGCGGCGTTGGCAGAGCAATCAAGGAATGCGGTGTGCCTCGTGAGGAGTTGTTTATCACCACAAAAGTGTGGAACTCGGATCAAGGTTATGATGCTACGCTAAAAGCATTTGATACGAGCCTTGAGAAGCTGGGCCTTGATTATGTGGATTTATATTTGATCCATTGGCCGATGCCGCAGGAAGACACATATGTGGAAACCTACAAAGCGCTTGAAAAGCTGTATGCAGATGGGCGTGTAAAAGCAATCGGTGTCTGCAACTTTGATATCGACCACCTGCAGCGCCTGCTGGATGAGTGCGATGTAAAACCGGTTGTAAACCAAGTGGAATGCCACCCGCACCTCGTTCAAAAAGAACTTAAAGCGTTCTGCAAAGAGCATGACATCTACGTGGAAGCGTGGAGTCCGCTGATGCAGGGCGGTGTTGTGCTTGAAAACAATATTGTAAAAGAAATTGCGGAAAAGCACGGTAAGACTCCGGCACAAGTTATTTTGCGCTGGCATTTGCAGAATGGTTCGATCGTCATTCCAAAATCCGTTACACCATCTCGTATCGAAGAAAACTTCAATGTGTTCGACTTTGAACTTACACAGGAAGAAATCGATCAAATTACGGCTCTTGACCGTGGTGAGCGTACAGGCCCGGTGCCAGCAGAGTTTAACCGTAAATAATGAGTATAGGAACATCAAAAAAGACCAGCAGATTCAAATGCCGGTCTTTTTTATGTTTATACACTGTCTCGTTCAATTAAGCGAAAAGGCACTTCTTTGTGGGAAGTGTTTGAAGAAATGACCTGTTCAAATGCTGTTTCCCCGAGCAGATGCAGCGGCAGCTCAACAGTTGTAATGCCGAGTGCACCGGCAATAGGGTGATTATCAAAGCCGATAAGAGCCACATCCTCCGGCACAGAAAAGCCAAGCCGCCTGCATTCGAGCAAAAAACCGGCTGCCACGAAATCGTTTGTAATCACCATGGCATCAGGCCGTTCGGAAAGCGCTGACCATTCACCGGCAATTCTGATGCCGTCATCAATGGTCAGTGCCTGGTTAAATACCCAGCCGCGCTTTGCCTTGCCATACTGTTCTTCATACGCCTGCTTTCTTGCCAGGCTGCTTTTTCCCTCCGTCCGCAAAAGAGTGTAACCAACTTTCTGATGACCTTTTTTCTTTAAGAAAGACAGAGCGGCCTGGAATGCTTTGTACTGGTCGACAAATACAGAGGAAAGGGACGGGTCAGCCAGTGCTTCGCACAAAACAATTTGTCCGTATTCACTGTAGTCCTTCACGATATCAACAGGACACTCCCGTGAAACGATAATCACTCCGTCAACTTGTTTTCTCTTCAGCATATCCAGCGCCTCTATTTCCTGGCTCACCTGATAATTGCTTTGCGTAATCATCAGCTTGTAGCCGCTTTTTTCGGCAGCTGAAGCAATTCCGCTCAAAATCACCCCGAAATAAGGATGGCTGACAAATGGCAGAATCACCCCGATGATCTTTGTTTTCCCCAGTGAAAGGTGAACAGCATTAATGTTTTTCACGTAACGAAGCTGCTCGGCTGCTGCAAGGACAGCTCTTCTTTTTTCCTCTTTTACGTAAGGGTAGTTATTTAACACTCTTGAAACCGTAGCGGCAGAAACACCAGCCATTCGAGCGATATCATGAATATTGCCCATCTTTATCCCTCTTCCAAAAAAAGTGCTTGTTCTGAAACGCGTTTCATCCTTTACATTGTAAAAAAGAAGGGAAGGTGTGGCAATGATGTGGGGGATTTTATCCATAATCTTTTTGTGTACAGTAGAACTTTTATTAGCGGGTGCGGCAGTAAAGGAACGGGAAAAGCATTCTTATTGGGAATAACACGGTTTTGATTAACGAATGGAAGGGAAGGAAATCACTAATGAAAAGAATCCGGCTTTAAAAGCCGGATTTTTCTTGCTAAATGGAAATACTTTTTATATAATTAGTAATTATAGAATTAATAATTAGAAAGAAGGCGGAGCAATGACAAGCTATGACTCCTCCAAATACCGGACACCAGACGGTTATACAGCAGACATTGCGATCTTTACCATTTTATCGAAAAAAAGAGAAGAAAAAGCGCCTCCTGACATGAAGCTTTACATGATGCTTATTCAGCGCGCGGCAACAGACAGTGAAGGAAATCCCAATATCGAAACTTTGAAGTGGGCAGTTCCTGGCGGGTTTATCCAGCCGGAAGAAACAGGCATCCAAGCTGCGCGGCGGGAGCTGCTAGAAGAAACAGGTGTTAGCGGTCTTCATATGCGTCATTTTGGTGTATACGATACACCAGGACGCGATCCGCGCGGCTGGATCGTTTCAAATGCCTTTTATGCCATTGTGCCGGAAGCGTCTCTTGTAAACCGGTCAGCGTCAGATGATGCGGCGGACGTACAGCTGTTTCCGATCGAAGAAGTGCTGAATCTAGACCTGGCTTTTGATCACAGGCAGATTGTTCAGGACGCGCTTGCATTGATCCGGTCAGACATGCTGAGAACAACGCTGGCGAAAAACTTTTTGCCGAAGGAATTTACACTTTCTGAATTGCAGCGGGTGCTTCTGACCGTAACGGATGATGCGAAAATCGCTTCTGATCCGGTTTTCTTCGCTCGTGCACCGAAGCTTCCATTTTTAGAGCTGGCACTGGATGAAGACGGACAGCCGAAAAAAACAACCCGTCACTCGTACCGGCCGTCCCGATTGTATACTTTTAATGATTTAGATGTAATTGAATCCATTTACGGATAAGAAAGGCGGATGTGTATGAAAGCATTGCTGAATATTGATTATACGTATGATTTTGTTGCAGATGATGGAAAATTAACGTGTGGAAAGCCAGGCCAGGCCCTTGAAAGAGCGATTGTCGATATAACAGAGCAATTTATCCAAAACGGCGACTATGTTGTTTTTGCGATTGACGTGCATGATGAGCGCGACCCTTATCACCCGGAAACAGGGCTGTTCCCGCCGCATAATATTCGCGGTACGAAAGGGCGCGACCTGTATGGCTCTCTTCAATCCGTGTACGATCAAAACAAAGACCGGGATAACGTCTATTACATGGATAAAACGCGTTACTCTGCTTTTGCCGGAACAGACCTTGATATGAAATTAAAAGCGCGGGAAATTACAGAGGTGCATCTTGTCGGCGTATGTACAGATATATGTATTTTGCATACAGCAGTGGATGCGTACAATAAAGGATACAAAATTGTTGTGTATGATCACGCGGTAGCGTCTTTTAACCAGGCAGGCCATGAATGGGCACTTGGGCATTTTGTCGATACACTTGGCGCCAAAAGGAGGAAAGAATTATGATGAAGCATCCAGATGACAGCTTTATGCTGCATACCGATTTGTATCAAATTAATATGGCGGAAACGTATTGGAGAGACGGCATTCACGGTCGGAATGCGGTTTTTGATCTTTATTTTCGCCGGCTTCCCTTTGGGAACGGCTATGGCGTTTTCGCTGGTCTCGAGCGCATTATTTCGTTTATCCAAAAATTCGGCTTCACAGACAGCGATATCGACTATTTGCGTAAACTGGGCTACGGAGAAGATTATTTAGCTTTTTTAAAGAATATGACGTTTACGGGGACGATCCGCTCCATGCAGGAAGGAGAAATCGTTTTTGGAAACGAGCCTATTATGCGGATCGAAGCACCGCTTGCACAGGCTCAGCTGCTTGAAACACTTCTTTTAAATGTGGTGAACTACCAGACCCTTATTGCGACGAAAGCATCACGTATGATGCAGGTTGTAGGTGGTGGAACGGCACTTGAATTCGGAACACGGCGGGCGCAGGAAACCGATGCCGCTATCTGGGGAGCGCGGGCGGCTTATCTAACTGGTTTTTCAGGCACCAGCAATGTGCGGGCAGGCAAACTGTTCGACATTCCGGTATCCGGAACGCATGCCCATGCTATGGTGCAGGCGTACCAGGATGAATATACAGCATTCACAAAATACGCTGAGACGCATGAGGATTGTGTATTCCTGGTCGATACATATGACACGCTGCGTTCTGGCGTGCCGAATGCAATCCGGGTTGCCAAGGAATTTGGCGATGCCATCAACTTTATTGGTATCCGTCTTGATAGTGGCGACCTTGCGTATTTATCTAAAAAAGCCCGCACGATGCTTGATGAAGCGGGCTTCCCGGATGCGAAAATTATCGCTTCCAATGATCTTGATGAAGAAACGATCATGAGCTTGAATGCACAGGGTGCAAAAATTGATGTGTGGGGCATCGGAACAAAGCTGATTACCGCTTTTGACCAGCCGGCTCTTGGCGCCGTGTTTAAGCTTGTCGCAATCGAGAACGACCAAGGAGAAATGGTGGATACCATTAAAATCTCCGGCAACCCGGAAAAAGTGACAACACCGGGTAAAAAGAACGTTTATCGTATCATTAACAATGCAAATGGAAAAGCGGAAGGAGATTATATCGCACTCCAGGAGGAAAACCCGCAGGAGGAAAAAAAGCTGAAAATGTTTCATCCTGTTCACACGTATATCAGCAAATTTGTCACTGATTTTACCGCTGTTGATCTGCATAAAGATGTTTTTGTAAACGGAAAGTTTATGTACCATCAGCCGTCGCTTGCCGATATACGAGAACATGTGAAAAAGGGGTTATCGGTTTTATGGGATGAATACAAGCGTCCCATTAATCCAGAACAGTACCCTGTCGATTTAAGTCCAGCCTGCTGGGAGCATAAAATGAAGAAAATTGAAGAAATGATGCCGCCATCTGCGCGTTAAGAAAAAGCCTGCTCTTAAGCAGGCTTTTTTTAGTAGTACATTTTAGGCAGGAGGCCGCGTATGTATCGTGAATGTTTGGCTGGTATCCTGTGTTAATGAGTGTTTCTTTTTGCCTATTAACTGGTAAGATTAATAGAAAAGGAGCAAAGGTACATGACAAATAGCCTGATGAATATTGCTTGTGAGTATATTCGTACATATTTTAAAGAAGCCGCTTTGCAGGAGAAAACACTTGTGTATGTAAGATACACGTTTAATAAAACCGGTTTTTTTGCGAAGCTGTCCGGCCTTCATTACGACGTTTTCTGGCAAAGAAAGAGGACGGGAGAAAAAGAGCAGCTTATGGTGATTGTCGAGCTGCTTTTTTTAGCACTCGACATTATGGATGATATTCAAGACGGAGACGGACATGAACATCCATGGGGAGAGGTGGACACCGCACAAAATTTAAATATATTGACGGGCCTGCTGATGATTTGCTTTTTAGAAGTAAACCGTCTGCAAATGGACGAAACGGTTAAGAGTGGGGTTCTTCATATGATTCAAGCCAATGTAGTCAAAGCGATCAACGGCCAGGCAGCTGATTTGCAAAATTGCTTGGAAACCGAAGAAGACTACTTGAACATGGTATCTATGAAATCCGGCTCTTTGATCGAAATAGCCTGCCTGCTCGGAACGGGAGAGGTAAAGCCTGCCATCGAAAAAGAAATGAAGGTGTATGCCCATTATCTCGGCATTGTCGAACAGCTTCGAAATGATGTGTACGATCTGTTTCAGCCGGAGAAAAAAAGTGATCTATATCATAAGAAAAAAACATTGCCCGTGCTGTTTTGTTTAAATAGCGAACAGTCAAAATATGAAGCAGTAAAAAGGTATTACGAGAGCGGGAGAGAGGAGCCATCAACAGAAGAAGAAAGGGCTGCGGTGCAGTCGCTGCTTATTGAAGGGGATGCCCTTTCCTATTGCAGTGTAATCGAAAAGCTGTATCTTTATAAAATTCGAACCTCTGTCACTCGAATGCCAATCAGTGAAAAACAAAAGAAGCAATTAATGGCGGGCTTATTTTCATAACTTATCTCCATCCTTGAGGATGAATAGGCTGATGTTCAATAGATTCAAAGATAACGGCTAACTCTGACTCTGAATAGGTTTCAAGCAGACGGCGATCTTCTTCGCTCCAATCCGAAAGTGATGGTTTTGCCAGCAGCAGCTCGACTAGTTTCATTGCCATATTTCTCTTTCATCTCCTTTATTGGTGTATAATTATATATATTACAAAAAATTGAAGGAATCGTCACTTATTAAGCAATACGGGGAGAAAACATATGTTAAAACATTATTGGCAGCTGGTTGTTGCTTTTGCCATTTACATTGTAAGTCATGTTTATCTTATGATAAAAATGGCGGCAGAGAAACAAAGCTTTTCATCGGATATGATCGAGTTATACGTACCTGGCTTGTTTTCACTGCTGTCCATTATTTTAATTGCACCGATTATTGGCAAGCAAACGACATCCGCCCGCCGGTTTATTTTATTCCTGCTTGCAGTGTCCCTCAGCTTGTTTGCTTCTAAAGAGTCTGGCGAAGGAGATCCTGTATCCGTCACCATCTTAACGGTTGCTTTTCAACTGGCTGCTCTTTATTTTCTTCTCTTTGCAGAAGCGGTTTTAAAGGAAAAACAGCTTGATCTCGGTTCTCTCCCTGCGTGGCTGTCTGCCTTTTCGTGGGTAACACTTTTGTTTATCGGGTTTAATGTTGGCAATTATTTTGCATCGTGGGTCCCATCTTATGTAGTGAATAACAGTATGCTCGTTCACTTTAGTTTTTCTATTTTTGCTGCTTTAGGTATCATCGCCTGGCAATACAATCGGACAGAAAACACGGAGCACAAAAGCTTTTTAAAGTGGATGATGATTGTGCCGGCTATTGCGTTTGTCCCTTTTATTGTGATTTATGTTCTTCCATATGTGGCGGCAGGAGTGGATGGGCTGGATCGAATCGCCGTCTTTTCTCTTTTTGCACTTCCATATGGCTATACACGCCTTTTGATGAACCGGCAGCTGTTTGATTTCGATTTTGTCCTCAGCCGTTTTTTCTACTATAGCGTGCAATCCGTTATTCCGGCTTTTTTACTGGCGGTGATCATATACAGCGTCGCGGGGAAGTTTATCATTCCTTTTGCTGCTGCTCTCTTGATCATAGCTCTTTCTTTTTTAATGAAAGAGCAGTTTGATTTTTTTATTCGAAACAGCTTGTTTCAGGATCGGAAAAATATGGTGCAGGGCATTGAGATTCTAGCAGGGAAGCTGTCGGCTGTCATGAAAACGGATGAGCTGGAGCGCATGTTTGCACTGGAAGTTCTTCATGCCCTGCATCCGTCTGCCTTGTTTATTACCGAAAAAAGAAACGGAGAGTGGCTGATCCGGCACGCGGAAGGAGTGGTTCCGGCTATACCATCTGAAGCGCAGCGCCTGTTAATGGCAAGAGACCGTGAAAAAGGGCTGCTGGTTCATCAGCAGTGGCTTGGCATTCAGCTGTTTGAGCGGTCAGAGCAAAATATTTATCTATGGATTGGTCCGAAAAAAAACGGATTAAGGTGGAATATCAGTGAAAAAGCATGGCTGCTTGCTGGAGTTCCCTATGTCCGGCTCGTAGCCGATAATCTGCAGGTGGCCCAAAAGAAAATGGAGGAATTAGAGGTGCAGGCGATGAATCACTCACCGGGCACGATTCGGCTTCTTTTAGCGATTTCTGAAAAAGAAAGACGGAGGCTCGCTGCTGATCTCCACGACTCAGTGCTCCAGGAGCAGTTCGTTGTACAGCGAAAATTAGAGCGCCTTGCCCGGTCAGAGCATCTGAAAGACACGCTTTTAAAAGACGTAAAAGAGATTCAGAGGGACATGAAACAAGTGACTCGCCATATTCGGGAAACGTGCCAGGAGCTGCGTCCGGTTTTTCTTCAGGAGGAAGGGCTGCGCGGTACATTAGAGGAGTTGTTTTCCCGGTTTAAGCTAACATCCGATATTTATTTGCAATGTGATATTGATCTGCCGTCCCATTACAGGTCGGACCAGGACAAAGAACTTGCTGTTTATCGGATTGTACAGGAGCTTTTGCATAATGCCCGCAAGCATTCAAAAGCATCCCGTCTGTCTATTTCTGTGTGGGAGGAAAGCGAAACCTTATTTTTGGATTATCTGGATAATGGAATTGGGTTTGACATGAGCTGTATGGATGAGCAGGGAAACCAGATGGGGATATCCGGGATAAAGGAGAGAGTGGCCATGCTTTCAGGATATGTAGAGTGGATGACATCGCCTAACAGCGGTGTGCAGGTTCAAATGACACTGCCAGGGTGGAGAGAATGACACGAATTTTGCTGCTGGATGACCATCAAATTGTCGGGCTGGAAACGAAAAGCATGATTGAAGCATATTCGGATTTTCAAGTCACATGTGTATCCGATCATCAAACAGCTATTGAGATGAGCGAAAGCGAGCCGTTTGATCTGTACCTGCTCGATATGAATATTTCTGAAGAAGTGAGTGGTGTAAAGGTAGCCGAAAACATTCGTGAATCCCAGCCGGGAGCGAAGATTATTATTTATACGGGATTTGATTATACGAACCGAATCGATTTAATCGTCTCATCTGGTGTTGGCGCAATTATTAATAAAGATGCACCCGCAGCAGAGTTAATGACGGCGATCTATGCTGTGCTCAGCGGGTACGCCATCGTGCCGCTTGCTGCGTTGAAGCGGCTGTCATTAAAACAAAGCAGCAGCCGGTCAAATCAAAAGCAGGATACCTCTTATACATTAACAGAACAAGAGCTTCAACTGCTAACGGCTCTGGCAGGCGGAAAGAAAACCGAGGAGCTGGCAAAACAATTTTTACAAGCAGCCGGACGATCGAGTACTGGTTGTCCAAGCTATTAAACAAAATGCAGGTACAAACAACGTCTCAAGCTGTTACTGAAGCGGTTCGACACAATCTTATTAGCCTTTAATTTGCACGCTTTCTTGATGGAAGCGTGTTTTTCTTTTGAAAAAATAAAAGACCTGTCCTGCAGGCCTTTTGTAATTCATTATTCGTTTTGCTTGAGCGTTTCTTCTTTTTTGACTGGAAAACGAAGCGTGATCGTTGTTCCTTTTCCTTTTGTGCTTTGTATATCAATGGAGCCGTCGTGCTGTTTTAAAATACGCTGTGTAATCATAAGGCCAAGCCCTGTTCCGTCTTTTTTTGTTGTGTAAAAAGGAGTACCCAGCTGTCCGAGCTGTTCATTCGTCATGCCGACGCCTTTATCAGACACCACTGCTACAGCTTCTCCCTGTACGTTCATATGAACGTCAACCGAAAGGGTCCCGCCGCCCGGCATGGCGTCCAAGCTATTTTTAAACAAGTTAATAAACACCTGCTTCAGCTGATTTCCATCTCCATGTATAAAAATAGGAGAGGGATCATCAAAGCACTTTATAATCTGCACATTGCTCATGCTCGCCTGCGGTTGTGATAGGGCAATCGTATCATGAAGAATCTGTATTAAGTTTTGTTCGCCGAAACAAGTGTCCTGCGGCTTTGATAAAATAAGAAACTCGCTAATAATCAAGTTAATTCGGTCAATTTCCTCCAAAACGAGATTGAAATGCTCCTGATCGAAAAACGATGGCTGCAGCAGCTGAATAAAGCCCCGAATCGTTGTTAAAGGATTACGGATTTCATGGGCAGCGCTGGCAGCCATTTGACCGACAGCAGCGAGTTTTTCTGTGTTAAGCAGTATCTGTTCCGTTTCTTTTCGCTGGGTAATGTCACGGAGCTGCGCGAAGGCACCGGCCAGTGTATCTGTTTGATCGAAAATCGGCAGCACATCCAGCAAGTACGTTGTTTCACGGCCTGATGTGCTTTTAAATGTTCTTTCAATGTCTGTAGAAGGAAGTCCTTTTGACAGCGCCTGCTCAAGATAATCGCCAACGAATGGGCAGTTCGCAGCCGTTTCGGAGAGCAGTGACTGTTTATCTTGCTTCACCATCCGTTCTGCGGCCTTGTTAACGTTAATAATATTGCCTTCCTTGTCAGAGACAATCAAGCCGCTCGTGGTAGTCTCCATAATAAGCTCATTAAGGAGGCGCAGATTCTCGTTTTGCTTCATTAACTGAAGTTCACGCTCGAGGGATTCCTTCATTGTCATAAGCAATGATAGAAAGAGAGGGTGGGCAAAATCAACAGCCGTCATAAATGAAAGTGTGCCGATTTCTTCATTTTGAGTTCTGTTCCAAATAGGGATGCTGTAGCACGCAGCATTATGCAGATAATGATGATAATGCTGCGAGCCGACTATACCGACTGGCTGCTGATAATCCAGCGCCAGGCAGGCAGAATTAATACCATTGTATTCATTTGTCATTTGAACTCCGTTTTGAATTCCTAGTTTCATAACCATTTTTTTAATGCTGCTGTCCCCAATCATATGAAGAACGTAGCCATGCTTATCCGTTGCTGCTGCAAGAATAGGAATGCCAGGCAGCGAAGCAATAAATTTATCAAAAAAGTACGTAACCGCATGAATGAATTCAGCGTGTTGGCGCTGTCTTGCTGCTAATGCCTCTGCATCTAATATATGTTTAAAAGAAGGAATGCTCTTTGGATCAAGTCCCCTCGCTGCACATTCCTTTTTTAATGTATCAAAACAAATATTGTTTTGCTTCATTTGTTGTTATCTCCTCGCTATTTTCCTTCGTATTCCCATCTACTTCTATTATAAACGAAACAGGCTTATACGAAAGGAGGGAAGGAGAAAACTGGTTTAGGGAAAATATTTTTCTTAAAGCCTGTGATACGCTTGTTCATTGCAGATGATAAATAATGGAGCATGTTGAGGAATATACTCGTCCAGTTTTTCCATAATAGAGAGGTCGTGGCGGCTGGCGACAAGAAGAATCCCTTTTTCATCTAACGCCTGCTTAGCTTCACGATACGTCTGCCAGCCAAATGTATTTTCAATCCGGTAAAGATCGTATCCATCACTGCATGTTAACTGACGGATAATCTCACTGGATCCGTTAAACAAAATGGAACGTGCAGCTAAATGAGCTGCTGTATCATTTGGCGTAATAAACTCTTCTACATTTGCATGTGAAAAAGCGGGCAGGTTAGCTGAATCCGCCACTTCGCAAATTGTGTACACATTTTGCTCCTGTCTTTGAGCAGCAGCTTCAATACTTGAAGCGATCAATAGAGTCAGGCCGTCAGCCGTCGAGGCGTTCGGCGCATGATCCGGTGAAAAAATCATAATGGATTTAGCTTTTAAAAAGTTTGCCTGCCGAAGCGTTTGCTCAGAAGCTGGAGCCCCTTTAACAAAATCGACACGTTCATGGAGGAAAGGCGTTTTCGCTTCTGTTTCATCCATAATAACGATGCAGATGTCGGGAAAGGTGTCGAGCAGTTCTAGTAAAGTAATCCGTGCCCGGTTCGTCCAATTAATCAATATAATGTGCTGTTCACGTGTAATCGTCAATCGTCCTTCCTCCTTCAATCGTTTTCGCGCACTAAGTGTGTCAATGGCTTTTCCGATCAATACGGTCATGAGGCCAATGCCGAATACGTACAGCAGCATGGCAAAAATCTTTCCAGAAACAGATACTGGCGATAAGTCACCGTAACCGACTGTCGCAACGGTTGTCATCGTCCACCATAGTCCGTCAAAAGGGGAAGTGAACGTTTCAGGTTCTATATAATACATAAAAAAGCTGCTGAACAGCACAAGGGACATGGTGGCGAAAAAAAGTGTCCAGCTGCTCATGTGCATGGCTTTAAAGAAAAGTCTTCGAAAAAAAATCATCTGCAGGTTCCTCCTTTCAGAGTAAATCTTCTGTATAAGATACGAGTGGAAATAGGGCGGAATACTATAAATCGTTTATTTCGCCAATAATCGAGGGTATTCCTCCAAATTCGGTCTATTAACCGATTTACATTTCGGCCAATTGCCGGTATTTTGAACATAATCCATGAAAGCGGGAGGGTGAGAATATGCTGTTTCGAAAAGGAAAGCTGTCTGTCCGAAAGCTGGAAGATAGAGATGAAGGCCGGCTTGTTAAATGGTTATCAGATCCGGTCGTACTGGAATTTTACGAAGGCAGAGACAACCCGTTTGATACGGAAAAAGTCCGGAAAGAATTTTACACAGACGAAGAGGGACTGGTTCGCGGTATCATTGAATTCGATCAAAATGAGATCGGTTACATTCAATATTATCCACTTGGAGAAGAAGAAAGAGCGTTATATGGCTATGAAGCAGATGAAGTGGTTTATGGAACAGACCAGATGATCGGAGAAGTACATTATTGGAACAAGGGTGTTGGCAAAGTGCTTGTTAAAGCACTAGTAGAGCATTTGATCCGTACGAAACAGGCACAAAAAGTGGTAATGGATCCGCAGGAACGGAATGTGCGGGCGATCCGCTGCTATGAAAAATGCGGGTTCCGGAAAGTGAAACTGCTGCCAGAGCGGGAATGGCACGAAGGAAAATACCATAATTGCTGGCTGTTGGAATATAAAAAATAAAAAGCGGAGCCAGAGGGCCCCGCTTTTTTAATTGATCATTTTATTTGGCGGCGGTGTTATAGTAAGGTCAGCCGGCGGATGAAATTCATTTTCCATCTTAGATACTACAACCGTTGCTACGCCATTTCCGATTAAGTTTGTAATAGCGCGTGCTTCAGACATAAAGCGGTCTACACCAAGAAGAAGGGCGATTCCTTCCACCGGAATCATTGGAAAAGCTGCCAGTGTAGCGGCTAGTGTAATAAATCCAGAGCCTGTTACGCCGGCTGCGCCTTTAGAAGTCAGCATCAATACGCCAAGCAGTGTCAGCTCCTGCCAAATCGTTAAATCTACTCCGTAAGCCTGGGCGATAAAGATCGCGGCCATAGAAAGGTAGATCGAAGTGCCATCCAGGTTAAACGAGTAGCCAGTTGGCACAACCAGCCCGACAACCGGCTTTGAACAGCCATAATCTTCAAGCTTTTTCATTAGCTTTGGCAGGGCAGATTCAGAAGAAGATGTTCCAAGAACAAGTAAAATTTCCTCTTTAATATACGCGATAAATTTAAAAATGTTGAATCCGTAGAATTTGGCAATACCGCCTAAGATGACGATAACGAAAAGAGCACATGTAATGTATACACCCAGCATCAGCTGGCCAAGTGACACAAGAGAGCCAAGCCCAAATTTTCCAATTGTGTAAGCCATCGCTCCGAATGCAGCGATTGGAGAAACCTTCATAATCATGTTGACGATTCCAAAGAAAATATCTGTTAAGCGTTCAAACAAGTCTACAACTGGTTTGCCGCGCTCTCCAAGAGCGGCCAGTGAAAGGCCGAAGAAAATCGCAAAGAACAAGATTGGCAGCAATTCGCCGCCTGCAAGAGCAGCCATTGCGTTGTCAGGCACGATTCCAAGAACAAAATCCATAAAGCTGTGACTGGATTCTTCTGCTCCTTTTGTATATTCAGAAATATCACCGCCATCTACAGAACCAGTATTAAAACCTGAACCCGGCTGAAGAAGGTTGACGACTAAGATACCGATTGCTAAAGCAAAAGTGGTAACGATTTCAAAATACAAAAGGGCTTTTCCGCCGATGCGGCCGACTTTCTTTAAATCACCCATGCTGCCGATTCCAATGACAACTGTGAGGAAGATAATTGGTGCGATGACCATTTTAATCATTTTAATAAAAATGTCCGCCAGTACTTTCAACTGCTCCCCGAAAGCAGGAAAAGCCAAGCCTACCGCGATCCCTAGAAGAATACCGATGATAACACGAACCGTTAAGTTATTTAACACTTTCTTCATATGAAAACCTCCTTTAATGAATTTGATAGCGTTTTCATTTACTTGATAAAATCATATCAGACTCCAACAGGAATAAATATTTTTGGTTTTAATGGTTTTTTTGGTCTTTTTGGTCAAAAAAAGAACGCTTATTCAGCGTTCTTCATCAGGAGGAAATTGAATTCGTTTGATTAAGTCGGAGCCGACTTCGTTTTCAACCTGTTGATACAAAGGGTTGAAAAGACGAAGCCACTTTTTCTGCTGTTCGGCTGTCAAGGAATGAATAGTAATCGGAGAAGTCCGCTTAATTTCTTTGAGCTGCTCCGCATTCATTTGGCCTGCTTTTTTCATGTTCCACTCGGTCGTTTCGTTCATGGCTTCCGTGATCTTTTCCTGAATTTCTTTTGGAAGCTCGTCCCAGAATTCCTGATTAATCATGACCGCGTAACCAAGATAGCCGTGGTTGCTGATCGTCAGATGCCTTTGTACTTTATAAAGCCGTTTAGAATAAATATTGGAAATCGTGTTCTCCTGCCCGTCAATTTGTCCGGATTCAAGCGCCTGATACACATCGTTGAACGGCATGACGGCAGTATCCGCTTCCAAAAGACGAAACTGTTCCGCGATAATTTGACCTGGCATTACACGAAAGGTCTGGCCGCGAAAATCATCCGGCTCAAGCAGCGCATTTTGGCTGCTGGTCATCTGCTTAAATCCGTTCACCCAAAAGCTAAGCCCCTTCACCTGCGGATCCTGGATCATCGAAAGAAGCTCTTTGCTCGTTTTTCCGGTAAATACCGCTTCCGCCTGGCTTTCACGCTTGAAAATAAACGGAAGATCGAGTACCTTCCATTGGGGAACGGTATCAATCAGCTTCGGAAATGAAGCCGCTATCATTTCTACTTTTCCGTTTTGCAGCGCTTCATATTCATTATCATCCGAATAAAGAATACCGTTCGGATAAATTTCAACTTTCACCTGGCCTTTTGTTTTTTCTTCTACAAGATCGGCAAATTTCCGAACTGTCAATCCTTTTGGTGTGTTTTCCGCTACTACATGCGAAAAGCGAATCGTAATGCTTGTCCCGAGCTTTTCCTGTTCATCATCATATGAAAGCAATTGTGTTTTGGCGGCTTCATTGTATTGGTAAAAATAATAGCCGGTCAGTATAAGGAGAGTAAAAAGGCAGAAGCTGATGTATTTGGCCATAGGCACCACCTGTTTTAAACATCTTTTTTCTTATCATATCACGTTTTGACCGTCCGGCTTGTTTTCTTTAACATGGTAAAATACATATACACGAGAATCTTTTAGAATGGCGGCGTTATGAATGGTGCGTATTCCAATTCAGTGGAAAATAACAGGGCTGATCATATTTATACTCCTTTTCTCTTTTTTTGCACTTGGCATTGCCCTAACCGGCAATTATCTTCAGACGAGAGAGAGCGAGCTGCGGGACCGGGCCATTTTAACGGCACGCACAGTCGCTGAACTGCCTGGTGTACCGGGCGAACTCGCTTCGTCGGGCAGTGTCACAAAAGAAGCGGTGGAGGCAGTGGAAGAACTGCGGGTAATTAATGGAGCGGATTATATCGTTATTTTAAATATGAACCGTATCAGGCTTACTCATCCGATCAACAGCCAGATTGGTAAAGTATCGGAAGGGGAAGATGAAGGGCCTGCTTTTGCTGAGCATGCATATGTATCAAGAGGAAAAGGTGAAACGGGGACGATGATCCGGGCTTTTGTGCCAATCATGGATACATCACACAATCAAGTTGGCGTTGTAATCGCAGGATACAAACTTCCAGAAATTGTAGATATGCTGCTGTCTGTAAAAAAAGAGATATTCATTGCGACTGGTATCGCATTGTTTATTGCCCTGTGGGGAGCGTATATGATGGCAAGGGACATCAAGCGGCAGATGTTTCAGCTTGAGCCGCATGAAATTGCGCAGCTCGTTGTAGAAAGAACCGAAGCATTCAATGCGATGCATGAAGGAATCATCGCAATTGACAGGGATGAACAGATTACTATCTTTAATCATAAAGCAAAAGAAATGCTTGGTATCAGTGGAGAAGTGATTGGCCGCAAGATCAGGGACGTGCTTCCGGATACCTATTTGCCGGAAATTCTTATGCTGGACCGTCCCATTTTAAATAAGCAGCTGCATATAAGCGATAGAGTCATTGTCTCCAATCGGATTCCCATTCGGGTAAAAAACGTTACCGTTGGGGCCATTGCCATCTTCCAGGATCGAACACAGGTCACAAAGCTTGCGGAAGAGCTGACCGGAGTGAAGGCTTTTGTGAGTGCCCTCCGTGTGCAAAACCATGAGCATATGAACAAGCTTCACACGATTGCCGGCTTGATTCAGCTCGGGAACCGGGAAAAAGCGCTGGAATATGTGTTTCAAGTATCGGAGGAGCAGGAAGAATTAACCCGCTTTTTAACAAAGAACATCCGCGATGACAGCGTGTCGGGGCTGCTGCTCAGCAAAGTAAGCCGGGGAAAAGAACTTGGGGTTCAGGTGACCATTGATCGAAACAGCTCACTGCATACGTTTCCGCCCCACATGGATCATCATGATTTTGTACTCATACTTGGCAATTTGATTGAAAATGCTTTTGACTCGTTTGAAGATCCTAAAGAAGACAATGAAATTTATGTAAGTATTCAGCAAACAAGTGATATTGTTTCGCTTTTAGTTGAAGACAACGGGTCGGGGATCAAGGAAGAAGACCAGCCATTCATCTTTAAACAGGGCTTTTCAACGAAAGCGCATACAGGAAGAGGGATTGGCCTGCATTTAGTGAGCGAAATCACCGCTAAAGGGAGTGGGCGCATTCATATTGAGTCTGCGCCGGGTGAAGGAACAACTTTTTCTCTTGTATTTCCAATGAAGCCAAAAAAGGATAGGGGGACTGAAATGTGATCAAGGTGCTGCTTATTGAAGATGATTTAATGGTTCAAGAAGTAAACAAGGAGTTTATCAACAAAGTAGACGGATTTGAGGTAATCGGCATTGCGGGCAACGGAAGAGAAGGAATGGAGCTGATCCGCCGCTTGTCTCCGGATCTTATTATTATTGATTTATATATGCCGTTAATGGGCGGGCTAGAGACGCTTCATTTACTGCGGCAGGAAAACATTCAAGTAGACGTAATCGTGATCACGGCCGCAAGTGATATAGATACCGTCCGCCAGGTGATCCAGCATGGCGCATTTGATTATATTATGAAGCCGTTTAAATTTGAGCGGATGAAGCAGGCGCTTGAACATTATCAATCTGTTCAAAATCGATTAAGTGAAAAAGGAAGAATCAGCCAGGAAGAGCTTGACAGCCTTTTGTTTCAAAAAGCAGGCGGACCGGATGAAGCGGAGCAGCTTCCGAAAGGGCTGAATGCTGTTACATTGCAAAAAATTGTTTCGCACCTGCAGAAAACGGACAAGCCTTTGTCAGCGGAAGAAGTCGCGGAAGGAGTCGGCGCTGCCCGGGTTACCGTGCGCCGCTACTTAGATTATTTAGAGAAAAGCGGAAAGGTGAAAATTGATATTCAATACGGCGTGATTGGCCGGCCTATCAACCGTTATATGCTGGCATAACCGGATGCGCCGAATTCTTTTCATAATGATACAATAGAAGCAAACAAAAAGAATGGAGTTCCTTTGTATGCTTCGAGCAATGAACATATTTTTAACGCGGTGGATGCCGCTTTTAACACCTGTGAGTGTTCTTGCCGGCGTTTTATTAGCGGAATGGATTCACTCATGGGTTTTTATTGTGCCATGGGTCTTTGCTTTTATGACGTTTACCGGCAGTTTAAATTCAAATTTTCGGATGCTGCATCATACGATGACTCATCCGTTTCCTGTTTTTCTGGCGCTTGTGATTCTTCACATGATTACGCCGCTGTTTGCCTGGACGGCTGGACATCTTTTATTTCCTGATGATCCGCTGATTGTTACAGGCTTTACACTGGCGCTTGTGATTCCGACTGGAATTACAAGTGTGATCTGGGTAACGATGTACCGGGGCAGCGTACCGCTTGCGCTTGTGATTATTTTACTTGATACGATTCTGTCACCCATTGTCGTGCCGTTCAGCATGTCTGTGCTGGCCGGAAGTAAAGTGGAAATGGATGTTTTCGAGATGATGAGCGGGCTGTTTTGGATGATTGTGCTGCCGTCTTTGCTTGGCATGCTCGTGAACGAGTGGGTAAAATCAGAAAAAGCAAGCCAGATCAGCCAGACGCTGTCGCCTTTTTCAAAGTTGTCGCTTCCACTCGTTATTGCGATTAACAGTGCTGTGGTCGCCCCTTATTTACGTGATATTGATTTGAAATTTGTTCAGATTCTCACGACTATTTTATTTGTCGTGTTGTGCGGCTATCTGCTTTCCTGGGCCCTTGCCGTGGCGTGCAGACAGCCGCATGAAACCATTGTGACGCTTATTTACACAGGCGGTATGCGCAACATCAGCGCAGGTGCCGTCATCGCCGTTAACTTTTTTCCGCCGCAGGCAGCAGTGCCGGTTGTGGTATGCATGCTCTTTCAGCAAATGCTCGCGGCATTTCATGGGTTTCTGCTTAAAAGAGTGTACCCTAGGGAGGTCAGGGCATGAGAAAAGGAAGATGGAAGCTGCAGACCGTTATTATTGCTTTTGTTTGTGCAGTCGTTGCTTTTTCTCTGCTTGTCACAGATATTTTAGTTACAAAAACCGTTACCGATTCCGTTGAAGCAGGACAAGCAGAAAAAGCGCAAAATGCATCGCGCATGGTGGCGCATACGCCGCTTGTCGCTCAGGCGCTTACGGGAGCACGAAGCGAAGAGGACATTCAGGCCTTTGCTAGCGATATCCGCAGGGAAACCGGTGTTCAGTTTGTTGTTGTCATGGATATGAATGGGATACGCAAGTCACATCCAGACCCTGACAAAATCGGCCAGCCCTTTACTGGAGGCGATGAGGAACATGTACTCGCTGGTGAGGAATATGTGTCTACAGCTGAAGGGACACTGGGACCCTCTGTCCGCTCGTTTACCCCTGTCTTCGATCCAGGTGGAAAACAAGTTGGAGCAGTGGCCGTCGGCATTTCATTGGAAAGTGTTCAAAATGCGGTTGCCAGCAGCCGAAACAATATTCTGGCAGGAACAGCTGCTGGTATTTTGGCTGGTGTTCTCGGCGCTGTACTGCTGGCTCGTTACATCAAAAAAGTGCTGCTTGGCCTGGAGCCTTTTGCGATTGCCCGGCTCGTTGAAGAACGTGATGCCATCCTTCAATCCGTGCATGAAGGCATTATTGCAGTAGACCGCGATTCGACGATTACGCTCATGAACAGGGCAGCCATGTCCCTTTTTAAAGAGGGGAAAACAGAATCGATTCCTCTTCATTCTCTGCAGCGCGTAATGGAAACAAAGCAGCAGGAAATTGACAGGGAGCAGCGGATCAATGGGGTTGAGCTTCTCGTAAACAGCGTACCGATTCACGTGGATGGAATGCTTGCCGGAGCAGTTGCTACATACCGTGATAAAACAGAAGTGAAACTGCTGGCTGAACAGCTGACAGGGGTTCGTTTATACGCAGACGCACTTCGGGCGCAGACACATGAATTCATGAACAAGCTTCATGTAATCCTGGGAATGGTTCAAATGAAGTCGTATGAGGAGCTTGCCTTGTTTATTCAAGAGACGGTTGATTTTAAAAGCAATGAGATTCAAATGATGACAGAAAAAATAAAAGATCCGGTACTGGCCGGCTTTCTCGTCGGCAAGCTAAGCTATGCGCGTGAATCAGGTGCTTCTTTGCACCTGAAAAGCGATTTTCCGATTCCGCAGCCGGAAGATCCAGCGCTTACACATGATTTGATTACGGTCGTTGGCAATTTAATTGATAATGCGATCGACGCGGTACAAAAAAGCCGGAAAAAAATCATTCATGTTGCGTTCAGCTATGGAGATGATATTCTAACAGTCGAAGTCGCCGACTCCGGTACCGGCATTGAAGAAGAAAAACAGCATCTCTTATTTGAAAAAGGGTTTTCGACGAAAGGAACCGGCCGCGGGATTGGGCTGTCACTAGTGCAAGATATTCTTGCCCAGCGGGACGGTGAGTTTGATTTGTTATCAGAACCAGGCAAAGGAACAAAATTAACCGTTTATATACCATTCCAGGAGAAAGGAGAGGAAAGGAAAGCATGATACGCGTTTTATTAGTAGAAGACGAACAGCGGGTGGCTGCTCTGCACGCAAAGTATGTAGAAAGCATCAGCGGGTTTTCACTGGCGGCATCGGCTGGAACGGTGGAAGAAGCTATTTCGGTTATAGAAAACCAGGAAATTGACCTTATTCTGCTCGATATTTTCATGCCGGGTCCACACGGATTATCATTGCTTACGTATGTAAGGGAAAAGGAAAAAGAAATAGATGTAATCGTCATATCTGCTGCTTCCGATATGGAACGGGTACAAAAAGCGATTCGCTATGGCGCAGTTGATTATTTAATTAAACCGTTTCAATTTGACCGGTTTGAAGAAGCATTAAAAGAATATCATGATAAACGAGCATTTATGACACAGTCCCGCCAGGTCAGCCAGGAAGAATTGGACCGCCAGCTGCTTGGCAGGGGAGAACAGGATATGCCGAAGGATATTCCAAAAGGGCTGACGAAAGCTACACTCAATCAAGTATGGGAAGAGATTCAAAAAATAGAGGATGCTTTTTCAACAGAAGACATTGTTAAAAGAGTTGGCATTTCCGGTGTGTCTGCACGCAAGTATTTAAAGTTTCTCGCAGATATCGAAGTGCTTGATGTAAGGGTGGTTTATGGCACGGTAGGACGCCCGGTTTATCAGCATACACGCAACCTTTCCAAGGAGTATATAATGAAAAACTTTCTGTAAGCAGTTTGAAACTGCTTACTTTTTTTAATTAAAAAACAATTTAAAAAAATAAATAATATATGATAACGCTTTAATTCCGGATAAGATGAAGCAAGAAACAAACAGGAGGTTATCACCATGGGAGCAGAACGGAAATTGGAAACGTTTCCTTCAAACGAGCAAAAGCCATCTTTTTTTCAAAAATTAAATAGTATTACTGTAGGACCAGTTCCACTGCCGCTTTATGTGGTGCTGGCTGCTGTGATTTATGCAGCGTCTGTATACAATCAGCTGCCGCCGGACATGATTGGCGGGTTTGCCGTTATTATGATTATGGGTATGCTGATGGGCGATCTTGGAATGAAAATCCCCATTTTAAAAGACATTGGCGGTCCAGCCATTTTAGCACTTCTTGTTCCATCTATTTTAGTTTTCTTTGATTTAATTAACCCTAGCGCAACAGAAGCTGTTACAACGCTTATGAAAACATCGAACTTTTTATATTTATATATTTCGGTGCTTGTCGCCGGAAGTATTCTTGGGATGAACCGCAAAGTATTGATCCAAGGGTTTACACGCATGTTTATCCCGCTTGTATTAGGGACGCTGGCATCTGTTGTGGCAGGCTGCTCTGTCGGCATGTTGTTTGGCTACAGCATTAAGCATACGTTCTTTTATATTGTTGTGCCAATTATTGGCGGTGGTATTGGCGAAGGTATTCTGCCGTTGTCGCTTGCTTACGCGCAAATTTCTGGCGGTGCAGCTGAATCATTTGTTTCTCAAATGATCCCTGCAGCAGTAATCGGAAATATCGTCGCCGTTGTATGTGCCGGCCTTATGATGCGTCTTGGAGAGAAAAAACCTGAATTAACAGGAAACGGTGTCCTTGTTAAATCAAAAGAAGGGGACCAGATCTCCTCAGAAACAACGATTAACAAACCAGTTGATTTCTCGTTAATGGGTGCGGGACTGTTAATTGCCTGCAGTTTCTTTATCTTCGGAAGCTTTGCCCACTTGTTCCTTGGTATTCCGGGACCTGTATTGATGATTGTCGGGGCAACGTTAGTAAAAGTCTTTCAGGTTATGCCGGCACGAATGGAACAAGGCGCTTATCACTTGTACAAATTCGTTTCAACAAGCTTAACGTGGCCTTTAATGGTCGGTCTTGGCATGCTGTACATTCCGCTTGAGGATGTAGTGAAAATTGTAACACCGGCTTACGTGATCGTATGTGCAGCCGTTGTCATTTCAATGGTTGCAACAGGCTACTTTGTCGGAAAGTTCATGAAAATGCATCCAATTGATGCAGCAATCGTAACAGGCTGCCACAGTGGTCTTGGCGGAACGGGTGATGTCGCGATTCTCTCAGCTTCAAATCGTATGTCACTGATGCCATTCGCACAGGTAGCAACACGCTTAGGCGGCGCCTCTACGGTTATTTTAGCGACATTGCTAATGAAAATGTTTGGTTAAGAAAAGAAAAACGCTTGTCTCAATCGAGACAAGCGTTTTTTACTTTTTCCTTCTGTTTTGGCGATCCCGGTGGGCGGCAGCCAGCTCTTCTGCATCACCTTTTAGTAAGGAAAATGAAATCACACCGGAAAAAAGGGCCGCTCCCGCTGAAATAAGCAGGCGGGTATCATGTGCAATCATTGCATAATCCTTGTTTAACATCCAGGTGGCAATGGAAAAAACAATCACCATAACAGGAACGACAAAAACGAATCGCTTCAGCATTCTGGCCGCGTCCTTTCCGCTTTTTTCTTAGTGTAGCATATTCTTTTCCAAAAAGCGGGCTGCGCTGAGCTAATGCAGAGAAGGAAAAGCCCGCCTAACATTTCGTGACACGAAGTTTTTTGTTATAATAGTGCAACAGAATAAATAGAAATCGGGTGTAAAAACGTGGAAGAAAAAAAAGAGACAGCCTTTTGGTCGATTATTTTTGCGGTTTTCTTCGGCAATTTTTTAGCTGTGATGAATACTTCTACCGTAAATGTAGCTGTCCCGGCGTTTATGAATCAATTTCATGCGGATCTGCCGGCAGCACAATGGACGGTAACAGGATTTATGCTGGCAGCCGGAGCAGTAGCGCCGGCGGCAGGCTGGTTCGGTGCGCGCTTTGGCTTTAAGCGTGTGTATTTGGCTGCGCTGATTGGCTTTTTTGTTTGTTCACTGATCAGTGTATTTGCCTGGAGTATTGAAAGCTTGATTGTGCTGCGTATTCTACAGGGGATATTCAGCGGCATGATTATGCCGTCAACGATGACACTTGTTTATAAAACGATTGAAAGAAAAAAACAGGCATACGGTATCAGCTTATGGAGTTTATCTGCTGTACTTGCTCCGGCTCTTGGCCCGGTACTGGCCGGCTTTTTTATCGATGCCGCGGGCTGGCCGGCGCTGTTTTATGTAAACCTTCCGATTGCAGCGGCAGCTATCTGGGCAGCTGCGGTATTTATTCCCGGGACCGATGCAGGAGCGAAAATGCCGTTTGATCTGCCAGGGCTCCTTCTGTCTTTTATCGGCAGTATTCTTCTTTTAACCGCTTTTGCTGAAGGAGAGTCATGGGGGTTCACGAGTGCAAAAACGCTCGGCGTTGCCGGAATCGCACTCGTTTTGCTGTTTTTATTTGTGCGGCGCGAGCTCCGTATCCAGTTTCCACTGCTGAACTTTGAAGTGCTGACGCACCGCCGTTATGCTTACAGTCTTTTGCTTAGTGCCGTTATGTCTATTGGGCTATACGCAGGGGCATTTCTCGTGCCGATTTTTCTACAAAGCTCACTTGGATTTGGCGCCCTGGAAACAGGACTGATTATGATGCCCGGTGCGCTCGTGATGGCGCTGTTTACACCGGTAACCGGCAGGCTGTATGACAAAACAGGCCCGGCTCCTCTTATATTGTCAGGCCTCGTCATTATGATTATTGGCAGTTATATGATGGGGAATTTGGATATCGAGACAACGATCGCTTATGTCATCATCTGGACATCGGTGCGCTATCTTGGAATCGCTCTTTGTAATATGCCTATCACTAATGCGGGCATGTCCGCCATCCCAGTGGAGATTGCCGGGTATGCCTCTGCACTCAACAACTGGGCGCGCCAGTCGATTGCTTCTTTGTCTATCGCTTTGTTTTCGGCTCTGCTTGCTTTTCGTTCTTCGATTTATGTAGGAGAAGGAACAGAGGTTCACGCTTCTTCTGCGATGGCAGCAGGGGATGTGTTTGTATACTCGCTCGTTCCGCTTGTAGTAGCATTGCCGCTGTCATTTTTGTTAAAAGAAAAACGCGCTTTGGCTGAGAAAAGAGGCTAGTTATTGGAACAGCTGAAAAACGAGAGAGCAGACTTTTCATCCTTGGCGGGTTGAGATTGTTTACTGAAGATAAAAAACGATCCGGGGCTTCCGGATCGTTCAGACTGTAGACAAATTATATGGATGACTGTGCACATGAATGGGATGGATCGGCGGCGTCCAGGCAGCTCCGCTTTCCATGGGGCAGGCGCAGAGCCCGACTTCGCCTGGCGGCTTCACCGGTCTCAGCTACCCGCTAGTCCCATAGGAGTCTGCGCCGCCCTCCCGCCACCAAGTGGCTTGCGACAAGATGGTATAGAGCTCATAAGGTCGTATCTTTTTGTTTAAAAAAGAGAAAATGTCTAGTCAATCCTTGCTTATGGATTTTCAACACCACTTATCGGCTCTTTTTTAAAAGCGAAAGACTTTATCTACACACTGAACGATCCGGGGCTTCCGGATCGTTTTTTTTATTGGAAATATTGATAATAAACCCGCTTGCTTTCTTCAACAGAAGATACCCCTTGAATCAAAACGCGGCCGTCGCGGAAAGCCGTAACCGTATAAGGTGTTTGCTGAAAAGAAAGCAAAAAGCCATTTTGGTGCGTAATCGTGGTTGTTTGTTTAATATGATCCGCCAGCTTGGCCAGGTTTCGCTTCATTACATCAGCTGGCCGGATTTGTACCGTGTCGCGTCCGCACAAAACCGCAAACTTGGTTGTCCGCTCGTACGATAAAAAAGGATAAACAGGTTCTGTGCCGCAGGAAGGACAGTCTCGTTTTTTCATACGCTGTACATCAACCGACGAAAATTGGTTTTTCCATAAATCAAAGGAAAAAATGGTTCCACGCAGTGCCTCCGTGTTTCCTGAAAGCCATTTGAGCGCTTCCGCTGTTTGAACAGACGCAGTCATTTGCACAGCGGGCGAAATAATGCCAGCGGTGTCACAGGTGGCGCCCGCTCCCGGCATCGTATCCATCAAGCAGTGGAGGCATGGTGTTTCGCCCGGCACGATCAGCATGGATAAGCCGCCCGATGCTACACAAGCTCCGTACACCCAGGGAATGCGCTTTTTTTGGGCGACATCGTTTAAGATAAAACGCACATCAAAATTATCGGTGCCATCCACAATCAAATCGATATGGCTTCGGGCCGTGATCTGCTCCAAAAAGGCTGCGTCGGCATCTTGGGTAAGGGCGGTGATGTGAACGTCAGAATTAACTGCGGCCAGTCTTTTTCGCGCTGCTTCTGCTTTTGGCATCCGGTCTACAGCATCTTGCTCAGTGTACAAGGTCTGCCGCTGTAAATTAGAAAAATCTACGTAATCCCGGTCTACAATCGTTACCTGCCCGACACCAGCCCGGACAATCATTTCTGCATTAGCCGCACCAAGAGCTCCAGCGCCAATGATCAGCACATGTTTTGTCCGCAGCAAATTCTGTCCGCTTCGTCCAATGCCTGGAAACAACACCTGTCTTGAGTACCGGTCTGTCAAAGCACGCTCATTCCTTCAAGCGGGCTTGAAGCGTTCGCATGAAGTTTTTTTGGAATCCGCCCCGCCTGGAATCCACCCCGTCCGGCAAGCACCGCATATTTCATTGCTTCAGCCATTTGAACCGGGTCGGCTGCGCCGGAAACCGCTGTATTAAGCAGTACGCCATCCGCCCCAAGCTCCATTGCTTTGGCTGCGTCTGATGGTGTGCCGATGCCCGCATCCACAATAACGGGTACATTCGCTTGCTCAATAATGTAGTGAATATTGAGCGGATTGACAATTCCAAGGCCGGTGCCAATGGGGGATGCGCCCGGCATAATCGCATGGCAGCCAAGGTCTTCGAGCCGCTTGGCCAAAAGTACGTCATCTGATGTATACGGAAGAACAATAAATCCTTCTTCTAAAAGCATTTCGGATGCACGCAGGGTTTCAACAGGGTCAGGCAGCAATGTTTTGTCGCAGCCAATGACTTCCACTTTAATCATGTCGCATAAACCGGATGCTTTCGCGAGCTTGGCGATCCGTACTGCTTCTTCCGCCGTTTTGGCGCCCGCTGTATTTGGCAGAAGGGTATATTTTTTAACGTCAATTTTTTCTAAAAAGTTCGGCTGATTCGGCTCGAAAATATTCATTCGCCGCACCGCAAACGTTAAAATTTCTGTTTGAGACGCTTCGACCGCCGCTTTTTGTATATCAAAATCAGGGAATTTGCCCGTGCCGAGCAGCAGCCGGGATTCAAATGAGTAAGGTCCAATCTTTAACATGTTTATCCGCCTCCTACAAATTGTACAATTTCCACACGGTCGCCATTTGCCAGCTTTTGATCGTCCCGTGTTGTTTTATCTAAAATAGACTGATTCAATTCCACAATGGCCAGATCTTTATTTAAACCAAAGTGATCCAGCAGGTCACGTACCGTCCTTACATTTTCCGGTACACCTACTTCGCGTCCGTTTACAGTCATTTTCATACAGGTGCCGCCTCCTTTTGGGGTAAAAAGCGCGTTGGAGAAAACGGCGCAAGACGCGCCGCCGTTCTTGAACAGCCGCTCAAATATTTTTCCATTAATAGCCCAGTGGCAGGGCTCAGCAGGATGCCGTTTCGGTAATGCCCGGTGCATATGTATAAGCCGTCAATAAAAGGGTGCGCACCGATAACAGGAAGATGGTCTGCCGCTTGGGGCCGGACTCCGGACCAGGTGCGTTCGATCATGCCCGTATCTAAAACCGGGAGCAGGCGGGCTGCGCGGTTTAACAGCGAGCGAATGCCGCCTGCTGTAACAGATGGATCAAACGTATTTGGCGTGGAAGTCGCACCGATCAGCATTTCATTGTTTCTTTTTGGCACGATGTAGCAGCCATCAACTGCAAATACCGTTTTAACAGGCGCTTTTTCTGTCAGCTTCACAGATACACATTCGCCTTTTACAGGAATAACGGGCAAAGAGAAGCCGGTGTCTGAAAGAAGAGAAGAACTCCACGCACCCGCTGCGTTAATGACACGATTCGCGTAAACGTCACCCGATTTTGTTTGGACGCCAAGAACTTGTCCATTTTTGATAAGCAGCTTTTGAACGGCGGTGTGCTCATAAACGTGAACGCCTGCATTAGCTGCTGAACGAAGCAATGCGAGCGCAAGCAGCGGCGCTTTAACTTGATTGTCTTTTTCTAAATAAATCGCACCGGCTGTACGGCCCGTTAACTGAGGTTCTATTTTGGGAATCTCTTCAGGCTCAAGCCAGGAAACAGTCGGATCTTTTTCTAATAAAAAGTGGTATTGGTGGGCTAAAGCATCCCGATCTTCTTCGGATGCGGCTACTTTCAGCAGGCCGGCTTTTCTGAGCTCGATGTCAACGCCGGACTCTTCAAAAAGCTCATCACGCAGATCGGGGAACAAATCCCTGCTTTCAAGAGCGATTTCCATAAGCGGGTTTTCACACTCAAACTCATTTTGCGCTCCAAGCATACCACCGGCGGCCATCGACGCTTTCCCGGCAGCGCCCGAATCAAACAGTGCAACTGAATAACCTGCTTTGGCAAGACGGTAGGCAATAGAACAGCCAATGACACCGCCGCCGATTAAAATATACTCGTATTTGTTCATATACGGTTTCACACCTTTCTGTTGAAAAAAGCCGAAATCATTGCAACACCGGAAGCACCTGCCTGCCGGACTGCTGGAATATTGCTTTGATCAATTCCGCCAATAGCGATAACCGGAATAGCAACAGACTCGGTTACTTTATGAAGAGCGTCGAGTCCTCGTCCAGGCAGGTTTTTTTTGGAGTTTGTGGCAAATACATGTCCAAAGTAAAGGTAATCAGCTCCGTCGGCTTCCGCTTTTTGGGCAGAAGAAACAGAATGAACGGATCGGCCGGCAAGCTTGTCAGGATGCTTCTGTTTAAAATGTGTCAGCCGTTCATCATATTCAGAAAAGTGAACGCCTAATACCGGCAGAAAGGGCACCAGATCGGGGGATGAGTGAAGAATCATTTTTTCGGGCGGCATTCCCCGCTCAATCAAGCCGATCAGGTGAGTGAAAAGCTGTTGTGCAGACAATCCTTTTTCTCGGATACAAACAGCATCGATTTCTGGAAAAAGAGAAAGCAGCTTTGTTTGTACGTGATCCGGCAAGCCGGCTCCATCAGTTACAGCATGAATCAGCTGCCTCACCTCCTAAATCAAAATAAAAAGCGCTGCTTTCTATAAAAGAAAGCAGCGCTGAATACACAAAGATGAACGGTTAAAAAGGTTTTCGCCACTTTCCTACGCCAGTATGAACTGGATCAGGTTCCAGGAATCCCAAAGTCACTCACTTTGATCTCAGCCTTTTTAAAAGGCACCTCCAGTGGAAGAATATTCAGTTTTTTTTAGGATAGCACAAATGAAAACAGGTGTCACGATAAATTCGCAAACTAAAAAAGCGCTCTCTTTTTCTTGTCCTTATTTGTCGCAAAGTATGTTTCATAAAGTTTATTTCGGGGGAATAAAATAAAGGCAACAAGAAAAAAGGAGAAGAACACCATGCACACGACAGAAAATGAACAAATGATCTGGATTGAAAAGCTGATGGCTCAAGGGATTTTCAAGCATGGCGACCGCCAGCTTTATGAATTATCAATGGAAGAATTAATGCACTTAAGCGATCAAAGTGAATCAATAGATAATTAAAAACCGTTCAAGCGTTTCCGTGCGCTTGAGCGGTTTTGTTTTTCCAGATGCAATAAACACCGGGCTGTTTGTTTTCAGCATAGAAAATAAGAGGGATTGACCCGGCCAGAAGGGAAAGAATAAATCCAATGACACCGATCCAATTGAAATGTATCCAAAACCAGCCGCCGAATGATCCAACAACACTAGAGCCAAGATAATAAAGAAGTAAGTACATAGAAGACGCCTGTGTTTTGTTAAATCCCGCATATTCTCCTACCCATGTGCTTGCGATCGAATGAGCGGCAAAAAAACCGAACGTAAAAACAGCAATGCCGATAATTTTCATGAAAAGAGAAGGGAAAAGCGTCAATACGGCACCGGATGCCATGATGCCAATCGACCATTTCAGCAAAAGCGGAATTCCATACTTGTCTGCTTTTTTGCCCATATAAACCGCACTGAACGTTCCTGTTAAAAAAACAATAAAAATAAATCCAATTAGCGTCTGGCTAAGCGAATAGGGAGGAGTAATCAGTAAAAAACCAATATAGTTATACAGCGTAACGAAGCCGCCCATTAACAAGAAACCAAGAGAGACAACAGCCAATAAGGGGCGGTTATACAAATGAATTTGGTATGTGAATGCCATTTCTTTGAAAGAAGGCTGCTTCTTTACGGAATGGCGCGGGTTTGGCAGTGAAGTTAAAAAGAGAACACTGGCTGACAGCGCCGTCAGTCCAATCAATAGCAAAGCGATTCGCCAGTTGAAGAAATCGGTTAAAAGCCCCGTTAAGACACGTCCCGACATTCCGCCAATGGTTGTGCCGCTAATATAAAGCCCCATAGCCGATCCGACGGCTTTCGGATTGAATTCTTCCGCTACATATGCCATTGCAATAGCCGGTACACCCGCTAAAAAGAGGCCGAGCAGTGCCCGGAAAGCCAGCAGCGTCCAAAAGTTTGGGCTCAAAGCTGTCAAGATCCCGATGATAGAGGCTGCAAACATCGAAATGGCCATCAGCTTTTTTTTGCCGTAGGCATCAGAAAGCGCGCCTGCTCCGATCATGGAAAGTGCCAAAACACCGGTAGACAGGGACAGAGTGAGACTTGCAGTTGAAGCAGAAACACCAAATTGCTCCGAAAACAGCGGCATGAGCGGCTGTGTGGTATACAGCGTCGCAAAGGTAACGAAGCCTCCTAAAAACAAAGCAAAGCTCGCTTTTTTTTGTTCCACGGTTCCTTTTTCAATAAATGACATGTGCATCCTTCTTTCCTCATCAGCCTATGTTTTACTATACGCTTCTGAAAATGATAGTTCCAATTTATAATTAACATAGGAACAATGCGTTTTAGTTATGGAGGGATTCAATGGAATGGCATCAAATTGAAAATGCCGCAGCCGTGGCGCAAACGCGCAACTTTACAAGAGCAGCGAAAAAGCAGGCAATTTCCCAGCCCGCCCTCAGCCGATCGATCATGAAATTAGAAGAAGAGCTTGGTGCACCTCTTTTTTTACGCGGGAAAAAAGAGGTTCAGCTGACGCAGGCAGGTGTCATTTTTGTTCAGAAAGCGCAGCAGGCACTTCAACTTATGAAAGAAGCAAAGGAAGACATTCAAGAAATTGTATCTCCCGATAAAGGCCATATATCGATTGCTTTTTTACCGACGTTTGGGCCGCATGTGCTGCCAAATTTAATTGCAGAGTACAAGCGGCTCTACCCAAACGTAACTTTTCAGCTTTCTCAGGGAGCAGGAGAAGTCAATATGAAAAAAGTACAGGAAGAAGAAGCAGATTTATGCATTACCGCACCGCCTTATAAACGCCATGATATCGAGTGGACGGTTATTCGGGAAGAGCAGTTGTATATAACTGTTCCCGCGAGTCATCCATTTGCAACACGGCCGTGTCTTTCATTTCGTGAAGCAGCGGCTGAACCTTTCGTGACCTTTAAAAAGGGGTTTGGCCTCCGATTTATGTTTGATGAGATGTGTGAAGAGCTGGGAATCGAGCCGCAGATCACTTTTGAAGGAGAGGAGGTCCCGACCATTGCCGGCTTTGTCGCGGCAGGGCTGGGCCTTTGTGTACTTCCAAAAAAACCGGAAATTGCTCATGAGCCGCTTGTTTTTATCGAGATCAGTGATTATTCTCTTGTTCGAAAAATCGCTATCGGTGTAAAAAAGCGTGGAGCCTTATCACCGGCTGCCCGCCAGTTTAAAACATTTGCTGAAAAATATCTGCAACAAAATCATGGCGGCCAGGTATGAAAAAGAAAAAGACGGGGTAATAAGAAGAAATAGAATGAAACCGTAAATGGAGGGATTAGCTGGTGAACCACACACTCTGGGCAGGCAGTTATGCCAAAAAAGAAGAGCCGGGTATTTACAAAGTAATCGTAGACACGGAGTCGGAAACGCTGACGATCACAAACCGTTTCAGCGGCGTAGAAAATCCGTCTTTCCTGGCAGAAGCAGATGGTTTTTTATATGCAGCGTCTGAATCAATGGACGGAAAAGCGGTTCTTTTTAGTATTGAGCCTGATGATCTCATTTTGAAAGCAGAAGCTGATGCAGGAGAAATGGCTCCCTGTCATATTTATGCAGAAGATACATATGCATGGACAGCGAATTACGGAGGATCTGTAACGAAATACGAACGCAACGGTGATACGCTTCAAAAAAACGCTTTTTCAAAACATGAGGGAAGCGGTCCAAACGAAGAAAGACAGGATGCGCCGCACGTTCATTCGGTTACGCCTTTCCCGGATGGGCGTCACTTGCTTGTCTGCGATCTTGGAACAGATACGCTTGTGGTTTACGACAAACATAAACTGGAGATTATAAAAGAAGTTAAAGCGGCACCCGGAGCAGGGCCGCGCATGGCTTTTTTTCATCCAGAGCAGCCCGTCGTTTATGTGATGAATGAGCTGGATTCTACGGTTTCCGTTTATAAAGTCGGAGATGGGGGCGCCATTACGCATCTCGATACACTTGCCGGGCTGCCGGCCGGTTACAGCGGCGAACATACAGGAGCGGATGTGCAAATAAGTTCCGACCGCCGATTTTTATATGGAGCCATCCGGGGCTGGGATGGGCTGGCGGTTTTTGATATCGGCCCAGACGGTACCTTATCTGAACCGCGTCATGTAAAAGTGGATGGAAAAACGCCCCGCAGTTTTTATGCATTGCCAGATGAGCCTTTTCTAGTGGTGGCTTTCCAAGATTCGGATGAAATCTGCTTGTTTAAAATTCAGCCAAATGGCCTGCCTGTGTTTACAGGGGGAAGAGCCGCTGTCACAAAGCCAGTTTGTGTTATTAAGAGAGGAGAGAGGTAAGATGAATACATCCTTATCAGGTAAAACAGCACTTATCACAGGAGCGGGGTCAGGAATTGGCAGAGCCACCGTGATCAAAATGGCGGAAGCTGGTGCGAACATTATCCTACTCGACCGCAGCCGGGAAGATTCAGACGAGCTTGTGAGTGAAATCGGCGAAGACCGCGCTTTTCACGTAACAGCTGATGTATCAAAAGCGGATCAGATGGAAAAAGCCATTCGAGAAGGCGCAGAAAGATTTGGTGGAATCGATATTGTTTTTGCCAATGCAGGGCAAAATGGCACTTTTACGCCGCTTGAGCACTTGGAGCCGGACGATTGGAATTCCGTCATGATGACCAATTTAACCGGCACCTTTTTAACATTAAAATACACCATTCCTTACTTGAAAAAGCAGGGCGGCAGCATTATTATCACGTCGTCCATCAACGGGACGCGTACGTTTAAAAACTTTGGATTTTCAGCTTACGCGACTACGAAAGCAGGACAGGTGGGTCTTGGTAAAATGGCTGCGGTCGAGCTTGCGCAGTTTAAAATCCGTGTTAATATCGTCTGCCCGGGAGCCATTGATACGAACATTGACGCCAGCACAAACAAAGAAGAAGAAAAACTGAAAGAAATTACGATTCCGATTGAATACCCAGAAGGCAATCAGCCGCTTGCCGGAGGGTCCGGAAAGCCGGAGCAGGTAGCAGACCTTGTTCATTATCTGGCTAGTGACGCGGCCAGTCACGTAACAGGATCTGTTGTGTATGTTGATGGGGTTGAATCGCTTCTGTAAAGAACTTCAGTCATATTTTTATAAAAAAGAAAAACCGGTGCAAGCTGGTTTTTCTTTTTTTTATGGTCCTTTTTTACTTATTAGGCATTTTTCTGGAACTTTTTTCTTCTTCCTCCGTATGTAGGGTGAGAACCAATGAAAAGGAGAGAAAAAAATGAAAAAGTGGGCTCAGCTAACCGCAGCAGGTTTTCTGACAATGGGTCTTGCAGCATGCGGACAGACAGCGGAACCAACACCGGAAACAACGAAGGAACAAACAAGTGATATGACGCTTAGCGAAGTCTTCGATAAGTCGATGGAGGTTTCAAACGAAACGAAAAGCTTAAGTGCTAAAGTGGACATGACCCAGCAATTGGAGCAGCCGTCTCAAGATTTAAAAATGAAAACTGATTCTGTCATGGATATGAATATTACGAACGATCCGCTCGCTATTTATCAAAAAGGAACAACGAATATGAATATGGATGGAGCAGAAGAGGGCCAGAAGATGGATATGGAGATGTACATGACGGAGCAGGGCTTTTTTATGAAGGATTCAGCAAGCGGACAGTGGATGAAAATGCCATCTGAAATGTACGATCAAATTACGCAAATGACCGAGCAACAGTCGGACCCGTCTCAGCAGCTGAAGCAGCTCGAAGCATTTAAAGATGATTTTACTTTTGAACAGACAGAGGATGCTTACATCCTAAAGCTGTCGGCTTCCGGCGACAAATTTAATAAGCTCATTCAAGACCAAATGAAGCAGTTTGTCCCGCAGCTTGAGGGAGAGGAAGACCAGGCGGCCATTGACGAAATGATGAAAGGCATGAATATTGAAAAAGTGGACTACACGATCAATGTAGACAAAGAAACCTTTCAGACTACAGCGGTTGATATGATCATGGATATGACGATGGAAATGGAAGGAGAGTCCATGAAAGTTAATCAAGTAATGAACGCGGACTACAGCAACTACAACAAAGTAAAAGCGATCACTGTTCCGGAAGATATTGTGAAAAACGCACAGGAAATACAGATGTAAAAGAAACCCGCCCTTAAAGGCGGGTTTTTCTTTTGAGGAAAAGGGAAAAATGAGTAAAAAAAAGAAAGAAGCGATCGTATGAGAATTCCCGAAGAGCTTGCTGAGCTCGGCAAAAAAAGAATCGAGCCGTATCCGGTCGAAGGATTTGTCTACGGAAGCGGGCCGAAGCACCCAAAGCTTATGCTTGTTGGAGAAGCACCCGGTGAAACCGAAATTGGAAACGGCATTCCGTTCAGCGGCCGGGCAGGAAAAGAGTTAATGAAATTTCTAGAGATGGCAGGGGTTGGCCGGGAAGAGGTGTATATTACAAGTGCCGTACGAAGCCGCCCGTACAAATGGGGTGAAAAAAGGGGACCGGACGGTGCGACCGTGAAAAGAAAATACAACCGCGCCCCGACCAGCCGTGAAATTCTTGCGCACGCACCGCTACTTGATTATGAGATTGAGCATGTAAAAGCACCGATTATTGTCACACTGGGCAATATCGGCTTAAAACGGCTGGTCGGAAATGACAAAAAAGTATCCGATCTTCATGGTGAACTGCTCGTACAGCCAGTACTGCAGCTAAAGGAAGAACAGTTTGAATGGACTAAAAAGAACTATCGGATTTTCCCCACTTTTCATCCAGCGTCCATCTTTTATAATCGCCGCCTGCTTGAGCTTATTCATGAAGACATGGAAAAGCTTCGCCTGCTACGCCGGGATTTTCCGATGTACGATTAAGCCAATTAACACAAACAGCATCAATGATGAAAGAGCTGCCCGGCTGGCAATGTCACCATGGTCAGCGAGCAAGAGCGTGATTGTGCCATACATAAGCGGGCCGACAATAGCGGACAGCTTGCCGGAAAAAGCAAACAGCCCAAAAAACTGGCCTCGCTTGTTTTCAGGAGAAAGCTCGATAATCAGCACGCGGGACGTGACCCAAACTGCGCCGAGTGCCACGCCGAATAAGCTGCCTGTTATCCAAAACATCGGCTGATTGATGGCAAAGGTCCCGAGCAAAAGGGCGGCGAACAAAATGATCCCGACGTAAAAAACAGCTTGTCTTGCACCGGCTGACCGCGTAACATAGCCGAAAATAAATGAACCGATGATGCTCGAAATGGTTGAAACAAGGTAAAGCAAAATAAATTCGCCCGATGAAAAACCGACAATGGCTTTTGCATACACTGCCATCATGGCGATGGCAGTGGCAATGGCGTCATTGAGGAAGAAGTAAACGATCATAAACAAAAAGATTGGGCGGTATCTTTTCATATCTTTAAATGTTTCCCACACATCCCGGTACCCGGCGAAAAAAGGCCGTTTTGCCTGCGCAGGGCGCGGCGTTTCTTTGTAAAACAGAACAAGCGGCAGAGTGAAAAGTAAAAACAAGCCTGCAGTCGGTAAAAAAGCATCCGCATACGTACCGCCGCTGGCGAGCGGATAAACAGCCAGGCCGACAAGTGTACCCATATAACCGATGGCCACTCCGAACCCTGACAGAAGCGGCATCGTTTCTTTTGTACTGATGTCAGGCAGCATCGCATCATAAAAAATTAAGCTGGACTGGTAGAAAAACTTGGCCGCCACAAACAATACAACAACCACCATAAAAGCTGCCGGCATCCCGTGCCAGTTTCCAAAGTTCTGCGGGGCGGCCAGCCCCATAAGAGCAGTGGACAAAATGGCAGCAAAAGCAAAAAACATGACGCAGCGCTTTTTGCGTCCGCTTTGATCAATCCATACACCGAACAAAGGAGAGAAAACAACGAGGAAAAAACTTGAAACAGCATTGGCATAAGACAAGAAGGTACTGGCAATTTGATCAAGCCGTTCGCTTCCGCCCGCGATTTCTTGTACATAAAAAGGGAAGAAAATCGTTGTAATATTCGATGAAAAAATCGTATTAGCGAAATCATATAAAGCCCAGGAAAGAATGGGCATGGTAAAAAACCATTTCCAGCCCCCTTTGTTTCGCATAGAAACACCTCCATAGTAATATAATTCCAATCTGCATTCTTTCATTCCTGCTCTTTACAATAATTTAACGTTTAAACCAATTAATCTTATAGGTTTTTAAAATCATTTCCGCTATACTGTAATTAAAGCGGGACACTTTTTTCGTTTTACGTTAAAATGAAACGGAATACTCTACATAAAGCGAGGGAAAACAATTGGGAAAAACATTTATTTTTGGCCACAAAAACCCGGATACGGATTCAATCTGCTCAGCAATCGTTTATGCTGATTTGAAAACGAAGCTTGGCTTTGACGTGGAAGCGGTTCGCCTTGGTGATATCAACGATGAAACGGCTTTTGCGTTAAAAACATTTAATGCGGAAGCGCCGCGTTTAATTGAAAAAGCGTCACCAGAAGTAGACTCTGTTATTTTAGTGGACCACAATGAGCGTCAGCAAAGTGTAGATGACATTGATGACGTACATGTTCTTGAAGTTATCGACCACCACCGGATTGCTAACTTTGAAACAACAGATCCGCTTTACTACCGTGCGGAGCCAGTTGGCTGCACCACGACTATCCTAAACAAGCTTTACAAAGAGCATGGTGTGGAAATCGAAAAAGAGATTGCCGGCTTGATGCTGTCAGCGATCATTTCTGATTCTCTTTTGTTTAAATCACCAACATGCACAGAGCAGGATGTAAAAGCTGCGCAGGAACTGGCCCAAATTGCTGGGATAGATGCGAATGAATACGGGCTTAATATGCTGAAAGCGGGCGCGGATTTAAGCGGCAAAACAGCAGAAGAGCTTATCGGTATCGATGCGAAAGTATTCCCGATGGGCAGCAAAAAAGTAGAAATCGCACAAATTAACGCTATTGATCCAGCTGACGTGTTAGCACTGAAAGCGGAGCTTGAGCAAGCTGTAACAGATGCGATCGTAGAAAAAACACTTGATCTGTTCCTTGTAGTCATTACGGATATCTTAAACAGCGACTCTGTAGCTATCGCGATTGGTGCAGAAACTTCAGCTGTGGAAGAAGCGTTCAATGTAAAACTTGACGACAACCAGGCGCTTTTAAAAGGCGTTGTATCCCGTAAAAAACAAATCGTTCCTGTATTAACTGAAATTCTTCAAAATCGTTAAGTTCAAATGCCCTTGTTATGCGGGGCGTTAACAAACAGAAAAGCGTCTCTTTTTAAGAGGCGCTTTTTTTGCTTTGGGGAACTTGTTATAATAGAAAGAATAAATATAGGAATAAAGGGGTGAGCGGATGGAACAGCTGCAAGCAGCACCACAAGAACCGAATCGTCAAAGGCAGCATCAAAAAGCAGGGCCGAGGCGCTTATTGAAACGAACATTATTTATTTTTATCGGCGCTATATTAATGGCTATTGGCATTGAAATTTTTCTGGTACCCAACTCGATTATGGACGGTGGTATTGTAGGGATTTCGATTATTTTATCTAGTATAACTGGTGTCAAGATAGGTCTTTTTTTATTTTTACTGAATATTCCGTTCTTTTTCCTCGGCTATAAACAAATCGGCAAAACCTTTGCGCTTTCAACGATTTTTGGGATTACCGTGTTAGCGATTTTCTCCACGTTCCTGCATCCAGTAGCAGCTTTTACAAGCGATATTCTGTTGGCTTCTGTGTTTGGCGGCATTGCGCTTGGAGCGGGAGTAGGAACAGTCATCCGGTATGGGGGCTCTCTCGACGGCACGGAAATTTTAGCGATTTTGATTAACAAGAGGCTGCCATTTTCAGTTGGTGAAATTGTCATGTTTTTTAACGTGTTTATTTTTTTATGGGGCGGCTTCGTATTCGGCTGGGACCGGGCTATGTATTCTGTGCTCACGTACTTTGTAGCCTTTAAAACAATTGACGTAGTAATTCAAGGGCTGGATGAGTCGAAATCAGCCTGGATTATCTCTGATCAGTACAAAGAAATCGGTGAAGCGATTATCGCCCGCCTTGGCCGCGGTGTTACGTATTTAGATGGAGAAGGTGCTTATACTGGCGAAGACAAAAAAGTCATTTTCTGTGTCATTACCAGGCTTGAAGAAGCGAAATTAAAATCCATTGTAGAAGATTTGGATGAAGGAGCATTTCTTGCAGTGGCAGATATTGCGGAAGTGCGAGGCGGACGCTTTAAGAAAAAAGATATTCACTAAGCCAAAGGCTCGGCCAATGCCGAGGCTTTTTTTATGGAAAAAAACTGTACTATTATCTTGAATTCTAAATATATATAGTTTGCATTAAAGTTACAAAGTTACTTTTATGAACTAATGGGGGTATGCAAAATGACAGTATTAACATTTGACCAGGTACACAGCGGGATTGCGTTTCAAGTAAAACATATGATGGTATCGAAAACAAAAGGTGAATTTACAAGCTTTGATGTACAATTTGACGGTGATATCAATCAATTAGAAGCTGCAAAATGGAGTGTATCGATTGATACGGCATCAATTGATACAAATAATGAAGATCGGGACAACCACCTTCGTTCAGGTGATTTCTTTAATGCGGAACAGCATCCGGAAATCACATTTATCAGCGATACGATCCAAAAGGTATCCGAAAATGAATACGAGGTAACTGGCCAGCTCACATTAAAAGGTATTACAAATACAGAGACATTTACCGTTGAATATAACGGGACATCAAAAAGCCCAATAGATGGCAGCACAATTGCCGGTTTTGATGCAGAAGGCAAAATAAACCGTGAGGCATACGGTTTAACATGGAATGCTCCGCTTGAAACAGGTGGCGTTCTTGTAGGAAAAGACGTAAAATTCAGCGCGAATTTTGAATTTGTCGTTGGTGAGTAAAAAAGAAAAAGCATACCCCTCAAACAGGGGTATGCTTTTTCTTTAGCAGTCAGCACCGTTATTACAATTTAGGACTGTTTTCTGAATGTGAAAGAATGTATCCATGCATAAACAGGACTGAACGAAATAGTTGCGGATAAACGATGTTAGACACCGGCTTAGAACACCAAACATATGGAAGCCTGGGATAGATAATCCCAAATCGAAATGGCCCGCTTATCGTCATGAATTATTTTTAACCGTTAAAATGCCCTGCTGGTGAATAATTGAACTCTTTCTTGAGTAAAAATAGTTTGTCGTGAAAGGGGCCTTTAAAAAAGTGAAACCTTTAGCGAGAGAATAACGTATGCATTCATATACTTCGTTATAAAAGGAGCTGGTATATCGTGTTTGGAAAAGTAGCAGCAGATGTATTGGGATTGAGCGATGTCGGAGCGGTTATTAAGCCTGCAGATTATGACAAGGTCGATGCAGACGATTACATTATGCATGAAGACGATGAGAAAATTTATTTTCTGATCAAATCAAAAGCAGATGAATATTGTTTTACCAATCTTGGGCTTGTTCACGTAGATGGAGCGAACGCAGTCAGCAAAAAGCGGCTGCTTCGCCGGTATAACTATGTGGCAAACCGTGTTTCAAGCGTGTACCTTGAAACAGCAGGTACTGTCGATCTGGATGTGGAAATCAAGTTTACGCTTGGAACCCAGACGTATTCGATTGATGTGCATAAAAAGCACCTGGAAGAGCTAAAGGATTTATACAAAGCGCTATTGAAAATTGCTGAAATGCAGCAGGAAAACGAAATGAATTTTGGCTATGCGCAGCAAAGCTTAGAAATGTCCGCCAATTCTATTAAAAACATTACAAAAACACAAATTGATTTGGCTGCCGAGTTTGAAAAAGTGAATGTATACGCTTTTGACTGGCTGAAAAAATCGAGTGATACGTACCGGGTAAAAGACTTCGGTGCCGTATTTGAAAAATATATCAACAATTAAAAAATACCCCGCCGGTTACCGGCGGGGTATTTTTTAATATTCTACAGTCACATTTTGCAGGTCAGCTTCTTCACACGGAAGAATGGTATAGCCGAGCTCTTTAACTTTCTCTTTCATGCTGGCAGAGCAATCCGGCCCGAGCACAAGAAACGTCCGGTCGCGCTGTACGTTTTTGCGAAAAGACGACAGCATGCCAAACAGGGCAGATGCTTTTTCTTCCGACAGGGACTGAGTAAAAGAGGAAGTGGACTCTATTACGGGAACAATCCATAATTCACATGCGTTTTCCGTTTGAAGAAGCTGTTCAAATACATCTGCTTTTTCAAGCGGTGTGCGCATCGTATCGTCCCGAAGCTCATACACTTCTTTATTGTCTAATGAAGCCTCCACGAACGGGCGGCTGTTTTTTTTATCAAAAATTTTAATATCCAGCTTGGATGGTTCAAGATGCTTTTCCATTTAAGTCTCTCCTCTTAACAGGTAACTGTTTCTTTTCAACATTATTTACCCGTTTTTCGTCAGGATAAACCTATTCGATCAGTGAAAGAATATCTTTTAATCGGCTGAGTGTGTGTACAGGATTTGCTCCTTCAACGATTTTTCCTTCTCCGCCATGGTTAATCCAGGCTGATTCGATGCCGGTGCGAGTCGCACCTAAAATGTCCGTACCTTGATTATCGCCTACCATTAACACATCACCCGGCTCCAGGTCCATTAAGCGGAGGGCATGATCAAAAATTGCTTTTTCCGGTTTTCCAAAACCAAAATGTCCGGAGATAAGCACGTGTTCAAAATACGGGACAAGTTCGGGCGTCATCGTCAGCTTTTCCAATTGAAGCGAAGGAGCTCCATTGGTTAAAAGCAGAAGGCGGATGCCTTTATCGCGCAACGTGTTTAAAACATCAAAGGTTTCTTCGTACACAAAAGCAGATTTGCGGCGGACGTTACGGAAACGCTCGCGTGCCCATTCTGCTTCGGACGCAGGAATCCCGGCTTGTTTCAAGCCATTTTCCCAGGCTTTTAATTGATAATCGGCAATTTGATCTCCCATAGACCGGAAGCCGTTATGGTGCACGTCACCGAAATTACCCCAAAGACCTTCGAACGGATTGATTCCAATGGAAAGAGTGACCGGGTAAAAGTCATATGTTTGATATTGCGCATGAGCAGCCGTGCGGACGTGTTTTTCTATCTCGGCTGCATCCTTTCCATATTTTTCCGACAGCTCGCCGCAAGTTACATCAAATGCGGTTTGGATGCTTTTTCTATCATCCAGCAGTGTATCATCAAGATCAAAAAAAACAGCTTTTTTCAACGTAACGTTCTCCTTCTTTTTAGCATAGTTCTTTACCTATTTCGACAAAAAATTCAAAAATCCTGCTTTTCGACGCGGCAAAAGAAAAAAAGAAGGCGGTGAATAATCAGGAATGTGGTGGGCAGGCAGGCGTGCGAGCTGGGAAGAAAGGTTATCGTATAAATGAATTAAATGCTCCTGACGTTGTTCGATGGCAGACAGGCGGTCTTCAATCAAAGACAGATAGGCGGTTTGTCCGATCATATTGGCTGCCTGGCCGGGAGGAAGGTCTTCGGAGGCGGCGGTTTCGATCATCTGGCGCAGCGTAGCCATTTCTTTTTCATCAAACATCCGGACATTCCGTTTTCCAGACTCGAACCGGAAGCCAGCTCCCTCAAGAGCGATTACATATTTGCTTAAGGTTGTTGGACTGATGTTTAAAGCAGCGGCCGCTTCTTTTGTAGTATGCACAGAAAATCCCTCCTTTGTTCTTTTTAAACTCATTCTTCACCGGACGCTGATTTCCTTTCACTAGTTTTGACGAAAAAGGGCAGCCAGCTATGTTCTTTTCGTCAAAATCCGGGTATACAAGCGGTAGGTGACTTATTATGAAATTAATCAGCTGGACGTATACAAAGCGGTATAACGTGAAAGCCATATTTGATCGGTTTCCGCAATCGAATGTGATTTTTCGGCTTATAAACAAATATTATTTTATTTATATTGTGAACTGGTCGGAGCAGGATCCGCCGGTTCGTAAGCAGGATTTAGAGAGGATGGAGCTGCTGTTGAACGATGAACTTGGAACCGGGCAGTTTTACCGGAATCGCCGATCAAGTAAACAAGGAGGCAAAGAAAGCATGAAAAGAGCCATGATTATTGCGAATCCTTCTTCTGGAAAAGAACAGGCGGAGGAATACATTGACTCTATTTATAAACAGCTCCAGGTGTCAGGATATGAGGTGGAAACCCGTTTAACCAGAGGGGAAGGAGACGCCATGCTTTTTGCAAAAGAAGCCTGCGAACGGCATTTGGATGCAGTGATTGCAATGGGCGGAGATGGAACGATGAACGAAACTGTAAACGGTCTGGCTGAACAGCCGCACAGCCCTGTTATGGGGGTTGTTCCGCTCGGTACCGTAAATGATTTTGCGCGTGCGCTGCATATTCCGCTCGAGCCGGAGGAGGCTATTCGGGTATTAGGAGGCAGAACAAAGCCTGCTGATATTGGCAAAGTAAATGGCCGTTATTTTTTAAATATTTTAGCCATTGGCGGGATTGCAGAAGCAACCGGTGAAGTAACGTCGACTCAAAAAACGACGCTGGGCGCGCTCGCTTATTTCGTAGAAGGCTTTAAAACCCTGCGGGATAAAACACCATTTCCCCTGACAATTGAAACGAAGGACCGAACATTTGAAGAAGAAGCCCTTATTTTTCTGGCCGCTCTTACAAATTCAGTGGGCGGATTTGAAAAGCTTGCGCCTGAGGCAAAATCAGCAGACGGTTTTTTTCATTGCTTTATCGTTAAAGATGTAGCACTGCCAAAATTGATACGTATCGGTGCGAATTTATTAAAAGGAGACCTGGGAGAAGACCCGGATGTTTTATATTTCCGCTCCCAAAAATTGAATGTCCGCTCTACAACGGAATTAAAAGCAAATGTAGACGGCGATATGGGGGATGCTGTTCCGCTGAGCCTCGAAGTACTGCAGGGCCATATTAAGGTGTTCATTCCATAAGCGATGTCTTTTAACAAAAAACACCTGTTCCCGTTTATGGCTAAAAATGACTTTTTCTTCGTTATAGTTAAAAAAGTGAAACGATTCTGCCATCAGTCCGTACATAAAAGTGAGGTGAGTAGAGATGGGGTTTTGGAAGAAGCTTTTTGGAAGCACTGCAGAAACCGTACCGGAAACAAAAGAGCGGACTCTGTTGAATTTACGGGTTGGCGATTTTGTCACGTATGACTTAGCCGATTATCAAGTAACGGGAAAAATCCATTACAATGACAGCGGTTATACGTGGGATGCTTATCAGCTTGCTGCATCCGGTAAAACCCTTTGGCTGAGCGTAGAGCTCGATGATGAGCTGGAAGTTGGCATGTATGAAAAGGTACGGATCCCCGGATTAGAGCCGGGAGCGAAAAAAGTAACGCATGATGGGCGCACATACTACCTTGAAGAAAGCGGACGTGCTTATGTAAAAGCAGAAGGCCGAAGTGAAAACGTCCACGGCAGAAACGTTGATTACTATGATTATACAGATGATTCGGAAGAACACTTTTTGTCTGTGGAAGTATGGGGCGGCGATGTCGAAGTCAGCTATGGATACGAAATTGAAGAATATGAAATCACTATTTTAGCGGGAAGCTAACCAACATTGGAGGAGAGAATATGTTTCAATTTTTTAAGCGTGTACAAACATACGTAGGTTCCGAACTGAATGCGGCACTTGATAAAGCGGAAGACCCCGTGAAAATGCTCGATCAGTTTATGCGGGAAATGTCAGCAGATATTCGTGACGCGGAGACAGCCGTTGCCAAGCAGCTTGCCAACGAAAAAATGCTGAAAAAGAAATATGACGACGCAAACAGCATGGTGGAAAAGCGCCAGCAGCAGGCAATTGACGCCCTTGAAGCAGGAAATGAGGATCTGGCACGCCGGGCGCTTGAGGATAAAAACAATCATGCGAAGCAAGCGGAGTCCATGAAAGAAGCACATAAGCAGGCGGCAGAGGATGTGGCTGTTCTTCGTGAGAAGCTGGCAGAAATGAAGCGTGAATATCAAGAAATGCAGCTGAGAAAAGATTCATTAAAAGCGCGCGCTGAATCGGCCAAAACGCGCACAAAGATGAACCGCGCCATGTCTTCTATCAGCGGGGATGAATCAAGACGCGGCTTTGAGCGTATGGAAGAAAAAGTGATGCAGTATGAAGCAGAAGCTGAAACGTCAGAGGATTTGCGTGCAGGTTCGCGAAGCCTTGATGATGAACTTGCTGCTTTAAAGAAAAACAGCGCAGTAGATGACGAACTCGCCGCACTTAAGCAAAAGCTCGGAAAAGAATAAGGAACCGCGGTCCGCCTGTTGCGGCGGGCCGTCTCTGTTCATTTGGAGTGTTTTCATATGAAAATAAAAAAATGGATGATTGTCACCACTGCATCGGTTTTTCTTTTTGCTGCCTGCGGCCTGCAGGAAGCAGATGACTATGTTGATGAAAATTATACATTTGTTGATGCTGTGCAAAACAATACAAATACAAACGACCAGGCGATGCTTTACCGCACGAATCAAAGCCTGCAGGAAACGGCCGCTGAGCTGATTGATGTAGAGCAGCCGGAAAAAATCGGCCAGGAAGTGGACGGCCGCCAAGTGCTTGTCTACGACAATGAATTTATTATTTTAACGGAAGATCCGGAAAATCCAGGCTCCACGCTTGTGGAAGTAGCAGAAGATGAATTTGTCCGTACGCATTACAATCCCGGCTTTTTCTCAGGTATGCTGCTCGGTTCATTGCTGAATGGGCGTTTTGGTTCAAATTGGGAGCGGACACAAGCGAACCGGTGCCGGTATAACGGTGACGGTTGCTATTCAGGCGGTGGTTATTACGGAGGCGGGGCGTTTTCTAACGGCTCTTATGGCCGTGGCTCGACATTCCGCGGCGGCGGACCGGGAGAAGGAAAATAATGAAGCGAAATGAGGGAATGAAGCTGTGAATCCATTTTTACTGACATTTTTGTATTTTATCGTAGCCATTGCAGTGGTTGTGGTTGGACTAATTGTTTTTGAACAAATTACAAGAAAGTATAAAGACTGGGATGAAATAAGAGGAAACAATACAGCCGTTGCCCTGTCAATCGGCGGGAAAATTATCGGCATCTGTATTATTATTACTTTTTCTATTTTTCACAACGATACAATTACAGAAACGATTATATGGGGTTTATTCGGTATGGTACTACAGCTTGCAGCGTATATCTTATTTGAGCTGATGACAAGAAGCTTTTCTGTAGAAGAACAGCTGAAATCAGGCAATCTTGCGGTAGGAATTGTTTCCTTTTCTGTTTCAGTCGGGCTGGCGTTTGTTATTGGCGCTTCGATTTCATAAGGCGGTGTTTTGATGACTGAACAGCATTCCATCCGGCAAAGCCGGTCGATTTATTATGCATCGGGCATTGTCTCGATATGCGGTATTATCTTTGAAGTACTGTTCGGCGCACTCGGTTCGTACATTTTAGGAGATGGAGTGAAGCAGTATACACTCACCATCTCCCTTTTTTTAACCGGAATGGGTATCGGCGCATACATAAGCGAGAAAGTAACCCGCCGCTTAATTGCTTCGTTTATTTGGATTGAATACGGCATTGGTATCGTTGGCGGATTTTCAGCTCTTCTTCTATTTGGCGTAACGGCTTATTTGCCGGAAGGAACAGACGCTTTATTTTTATACAGTGTAACGCTGCTTGTTGGAACGTTAACGGGCGTGGAGCTGCCCATTTTAATCCGGAAAGCAAATGAAATGGGTGTGTCGCTTCAAAAAAGTGCAGCTAAAGTGCTGTTTTCCGATTACGCCGGCGGTTTAATTGGCGGTCTATTGTTTTTATTTCTGCTTCGGCCATACTTTGGACTTGTGAAAACGTCTTTTCTTGTCGCTTTAATCAACATCGCTGTCGCACTGTGGATTGTTTTTCAATTTCGTTCTGAATTAAAGCGATTTAAGCTTCATGCGGCGTGCGGCATTGCATTTTTAGGAATTTTAACAGCCGGGGCTCTTTTTGGTGAGGAAGCGGCATTTCACTTTGAGCAGAAATTATACAAAGATCCAGTCGTGTTTTCGGAACAAACGGCTTACCAAAAAATTGTTTTAACGAGGGAACAGGGAGATACCCGTTTATACTTGGATGGACAGCTTCAATTCAGTTCGTCCGATGAGCACCGGTATCATGAAATTCTTGTCCATCCAACAATGGCGGCAGCTGCCCGCCACGAGCGTGTTTTAGTGCTTGGCGGAGGTGATGGACTGGCAGTAAGAGAGCTGCTGAAATATCAGGATCTTGGCCGTGTTACACTTGTGGACCTTGATCCTGCCATGACAGAAACCGCACGTACGAATCACTTGTTAACTGATTTAAATAAGAGATCACTTGATGATCCGCGTGTAGATATCGTCAATCAGGATGCTTTTCAGTTTTTAGAAAAAGCAAACGGTTTTTATGATGTCATCATTATCGATTTGCCGGATCCAAACAACGAATCACTGAACAAATTATATACCCAGGAGTTTTACTCTCTCGCCCGCAATCACCTGCAGGCAGACGGTGCAATGATTGTCCAGGCAACAAGTCCCGTGTTTGCACCACAAGTTTATTGGACCATTGACCGGACCATCCAGGCAGCCGGATTGAAAACAGAAAACCTGCACGCGGACATTCCAAGCTTTGGCGGGTGGGGATATGTGCTGGCATCAAGAGAGGGCATGGATGTAGAAGGGCTGTCCTTAATAAAAGATACGCGCTATTTAACAGCTGACCTGCTGCCGGCTTTAATGAAATTCGGGAAGGACGAAGATGCAGAAATGGAAGACGGAGCCCAAATTGAGCCGAACACCCTTATTCGTCCAAATTTAATTGAAGTTTATGAAAAATCATGGCGCTACTATTAATAAAGAAAAAGCCGGTTCCTATTTAGGAGCCGGCTTTTGTTATGTTGTGATACGTCCCTTAACTGTATACAAAGGGAAGACCGTTTTACTTTTCCGCTTTTAAAAGCAGTTCGTTTAATTCTTTTAACTCTTTTTCCATTTCAACGAGTCTTTCTTCTGCTTTTGATACGCCGTGTCCGGTAGATTCTAATTTTTCAATGTCGCCTTGTACACGCATATAGTCCATTTTTAATTCTTGAATCTTGTATTCAATTTGTGACTTGTTCATGAATAAACCGCCTTTTTTCTTTTAGTTTACCAAATGAAAAAGCTGCCTGCATAGAGCAGGCAGCTTTTAATATTTAGCGGGAAACCATAAATTCAACAGCGAGGTTTAAGAAAAAAGCCGTATGGACCACCGCGAAAACGAGCCCGTGTTTATTTAACTGCCGCATAAGTACTTGATCCATATCGATCACCTCGTAATTAATTTGTAAATATAATATATCATATGTTCACAAAATGTCCAAAACTTATTTACGAAATTTCAACAAAAAGAAAAAGAAGCGAGTTTCGCTTCTTTAAAGGATCGGCGATAGGAGCCGAGAAATAGATTCCTTGAATTTAATAACAGGAGAGCGCTGATAATACAGTTCAGGTGTTAATTCAAAACAGACCGTCATGTCATGACGGAAAATTTTTGCCAGCTGGCGGCCAGTTTCATAATCATACATAAAGGCGTTCACTTCAAAATTTAAACGGAAGCTGCGGACGTCAATATTTGCTGTACCGACCGAGCTCAGCTTTTCGTCTACGACAATAGTTTTAGCATGAATAAAGCCGTCGTCGTAAATATAAATTTTTGCTCCTGCTTTTAATAGTTCTCCGGCATAGGAGTAGGTAGCCCAGTAGACAAAAGGGTGGTCCGGTTTATTGGGCACCATAATTTTTACATCGATTCCAGACAAAGCGGCGATACGAAGTGCGTCTAAAATGCTCGCATCTGGAATAAAATAAGGAGTCTGGATATAAATAGAATTTTTTGCTGTTGAAATTAGCTGAAGGTAGCCGCTTTTAATTTGATCCCATTCTGAATCCGGCCCGCTAGTCACAATTTGCATGGCGGTATCACCGGTTATAGCCGGTACGGGGAACAGTCGTTCATCGTACATAAAATCATGCCGTTTAGATGCTTGGTTCCAATCTAGAATAAACCGAGTCTGCAGTGCATGAACGGCGCTGCCTTCAACACGCAGGTGAGTATCTCTCCAATAACCGAAGGCCGGGTCCTTTCCTAAGTATTCATCACCAACGTTAAAGCCGCCTACATAGCCGATCTGTCCATCAATGACAACAATTTTTCTGTGATTTCGGTAATTCAGCCGTAGATTAATTAAGGGAATGCGGGAAGGAAAAAAGGTCTCTACCACACCGCCGGCTTCAACAAGCTTCCGAAAATGTTTACGCCGAAGCGTTCTTGAACCCATATCATCATACAACACGCGTACCTCCACACCTGCCAGTGCTTTTTCTGTTAAAAGAGTAATAATCTCTTTACCAAGCCGGTCATTTCGGAAAATATAGTACTGAACATGAATATGGTTTTTGGCTCTGCGCATATCGTTCATCAGAGAATCAAATTTTTCAGCCCCATCTGTATAGATATAAACTTGATTATCTTCCGATAAAACTGCGTCATTATAGCTTAGCAGCATAGAAATAAGTTTCGTATTTTCTTTTGTATGAGGGTTGGCAAACGGATAAATGCCGCGTTTTATAGCCCTTTTTTGATGGCTGATTTGTTCTTCAAGTCCTATTTTTTTCTTGTCTTCCCAATCAAATAACCGCTTTCTGCTTAAATTCTGTCCGAATATAAGATAAAGAACAAAACCAAGGAGCGGAAGGAAAAACAAGACCATCAGCCACGCCCATGTTGCGCCTGCATCGCGCCGCTCCATAAAAATAATGGCTGAAGCGAGCACTATGTTCAATGTGAAAAGCACGTAAGCAGCCCACGGGAAAAAATACAATTCAATGATCACGTTCATCACCATTCCGTTCAATTTAAATAGTCACTTTCACTATACACGAAAAAGTCATAAATATCCGGATTGAAAAAGGAAAAAAGGGGAACATAAAGAAGGATTATAAAAAAATGAAACGCTTTTGTATAAAGAACGTATAAACCATTAAACGTAAAAAGGATGGATGACCATGAAGAGTGCGGATCGGACGAGAAAAATTGTCGACAATCTTACCAGGCTGGGTGTAAAAGCAACCGTAACCAAATCGAGAACAGCGCTATGGAACGCTTTGCAATGCAGGGAAGCACAGAGCCAGTTGAAGGCGGTTACCTCCTGCCACTCTGGATAAGAAGGGAGCGTGGCAACGGTGCGTTTTACAAAAGGGCTTTTTATACACAACGAGCATGCCGGAAGTCAAAGAGAACCGGTTATTGAACAAGTAATATCGGTTTTGAAGGAAGCGGTCGGGCACGTTGAGCGGAAAGTGATTACCGAACCCGGAGAAGGAGAAAAACTGTGCTATGAGACCGTTCAGGATTATGATATTGTCATCATTTATGGTGGTGACGGAACGGTTCATGAATGTATCAATGGAATCGCCAGATTGGAAAAAAGGCCTATTGTCGCTGTACTGCCAGGTGGAACCTGTAATGATTTCAGCCGTGCAATTGGAGTTCCGGAAGACTTGGACGCGGCCTGCCGACTCTTAAAAACAGGTGTTGTCCGTAAAGTGGACGTCGGTGCCATGAACGATCGTTTTTTTGCAAACTTTTGGGGGATCGGCATGATTACCGATACTTCCGAAAATATCGATGAAAACAAAAAATCCATGATCGGCAAAATGAGTTACTATTTAAGTGCCCTTGAAACGGTCCGTCATCCATCTTTTTTTCATTATATGATCGAAGCGGACGGAAGGAAACTTGCAGGGGAAGCGGCAATGGTTGTTGCGTTGAATGGAAATTATATCGGGACAGTTGACCTTCCTTTTCAAGCGAATCATGAAGACGGTTACTTAGAACTTATCATCGTAAAAGATTCGGGCTTTCCGCTTATAAAAGAAGTGATTCAAACAAAGAAAATTAAAGCAACAGGAGAACATGCCGCGAATCTTGAACACTACCATGTTCAATCATTCACAATTCAAACCGATCATCCGATGCTTATCGACATGGATGGAGAAGTGTATGCTGTGACGCCGGCTGTCTGTAGCGTTAAAAAAGGGCATATTGATTGTCTTTGTTCCGCATAAAAGCGCCCCGCCGAAGAAAGGCAGGACGCTTATTGAAAAAGAGCCGAACATTCTGTTTTAAGCAGAGCGGCTGCGGAATTTGCGTATAAACCAAATAACTGCCGCGATAAAAATAATGGCTAAAATCGCATAAACGATATTTGAGTACACATCCATATAGTCAACGATCGTATGCCATGAATCGGAGAAAGCGGCACCCAAGTTTACAAGAACAGTATTCCATATTAACGTTCCAGCAGTCGTAAACAAAACAAATAAAAGAAAATTCATATTAGACATGCCGGCAGGGATAGAAATTAAGCTTCGGATAAGAGGAACCATGCGGCAGAGAAAAACCGTCCAAACTCCATATTTATCAAACCAGGCATCCGCCCGGTGAATATCCTCGTTTTTTACACGAAGAAATTTGCCGTAACGGGCCACGATTTTCTCCATTGTTTGTACATCTAATATCAACCCGACACCGTATAGAATAATAGCCCCTACAACCGATCCGGCTGTTGAAACGAGTATAACTCCCGTAACAGTCAAATCTGTCTGGCCGGTCATTACACCGCCAAAGGTAAGAATAACTTCAGACGGAATCGGAGGGAATATATTTTCAAGTGCAATCAAGAAAAAAATGCCCCAGAGTCCATACTGCTCCATCATTGAAATAATCCAGTTTTCCATAATAACCCTTTCCATGAAGAAATTTTTTCGTCTCGGTTGACATTATAGCATGCACCTTTATGCATTCACCAATAAAAACAGGACGCCTGCTTTTACAGCGGGACAGAAGAAGAATTTTTCCCGAAAATAGACAGCAATGTCGTCGTTAAATTCTGCTCTTTTTCAAGACTGTATTGATGAAGCCTTTTTTTCCATTTGCCTCGTTCAATATCGCTGTCGATAATGGCAGTAATCTGCTGTTCAATGGGAAGATCATCCGTCAGTTCATAAATAAGTTCGCGCCTTTTTAAATAGTCGGCATTAAACTCTTCCTGGCCGGGCAAGGCGCCTGAAATAAAAACAGGCAGCTCTTTTTCAAGCACTTCACTGACAGTAATTCCGCCCGGTTTTGTAATAATGGCAGATGCTTCTTCATAAAACCGATTCATTTCTTCACGGCTGCTCATATAAGGCAGAGCTTTAATACGTGGATTTTTCAGCTGCTCAATTTGTGTGCGCAGCTTTTCGTTATGGCCGCACAGCACTTTATACGTGTAAGAAAGCGTTCTTTCGTTTAAATGCTGCAGCAATTTTTCAAGCTGTCCTAAACCGCTGTTACCGCCTGCAACAAGAATAGACCGGTGTTTAGTTCGGGCGTGTCCCGTTGCAAAAGAAGGATGAATCGGAATACCCGTTACGTAAATGCGGCTTGCAGAAACGCCGAGCCGGATAAGCCATTTTTTTGCTTCAAGATGAGGCACAAAATGGTAATCAATGCCGCGTTTTCCCCATACATCGCTGACAAAGAAGTCTGTATATACGTTGATCACCGGAACCGTAATTTTCTGTTGGCGTTTCAAGTGGTTAAGCAGCTTTGATGGGTAGCTGTGTGTACAGATAATATAGTCGGGACGCTCTTTTTCTATGAGCCGGGCAAGACGGAACTCGAAATATTTATCCCACACATGGAGGGGCATTTGATTGCTTCTTCTGCCATCAGGTGTGTAAATAAAAGATTTGTAAAACTTGCTGTAGGATTCGGGTTTTTTGCTGATCCACTGCATGTACATTTTAGAGACAACAGATTCCAGTGATTCGTGGCAATAACTGAGAATATCTACAGTTTGAATGTTCGCATCCGGACAAACCATACTAATATGTTCAATAACCGCTTCCGCTGCTTTATGATGGCCCGATGACAGACGAAATAAAGGAAGCACAATAATTTTCATCTTAACTTGACTCCTTTAACGGCGGGAATGTGACGATTTTTTCCATTTTATAATAAAGTGAATAACAAACAAAACAAAAAAGACAGCACCGGCAATGGCCAGATATTCTGGTTTAATTTGAATATAAGAGCTGATTAAGAAACCAGCTGACATATACATAAGTACCCATACAGAACCGCCTAAAACAGAGAGCGCAAGAAAACCAGAAATGGAAAACTTAGCGATTCCGGCGAAATATGGATTAAACTGCCGAACACCCGGGATGAAAAAGCCAGCTAAAAGCGAGCGCGATAAATCCCAATGCATAATGGTTTTTCCAAGCCTTTTTTTCGTAACACCCAGGTATTTCCCGTAACGGTCCAAAAGCGGCTGGCCGACAATCCGCCCCAGCGAATAGCTGACAGCCATTCCGACCAATGTGCCCGCGAGAAGGGACGCAAAAGCTTTAGAAAAAGAAAGCGAACCGTTCTTAGCAAGCATTCCTACATAGACGTATAAACTTTCTTCCGGCACCGGGATGCCGACAATGCCAAAAATACCAGCTAAAAATAAAATAGCGTATCCATATTTCGCCAAATAGGCAATGACTAATGATTCCATTTAATCCCTCACTTTAACACGAAGCAGCTTACTTTACGACTTGGAGCGGTACAAAGTGCTAACTGTTACAAATGAAAAAGCAGCCGATTCTTGATCCATTAAAAAAAGGCGCAGGGCTTCCAGCATAACTGCAGGAGCTTTTTCATAGGCACCAAAGGTATGTCCACTGTCATGCAGGGTAATAACGGCGCCATTGGAACGGGCAAGGCGCAATTTTTGGGCCAGCTTCTCAGGAGTCATTTTTTTCTTCCAGTCTCCCGGAATAGCTGTCCACATAACCGTCTGAAAAGGCTGTGCTTTTTGCAGCGTGAACGGGTTAAAATGCCCCCAGGGCGGCCGATACAGCTCAGCGCGATTCCCTGTAATCGCTGTAATATGGCTGGCGGCTTGTACAAGTTCCCGTTCCAGCGCGGCTGGTGAAAGCAGCCAGCTGGATATATGGCGGTTATTATGGATCCCGACCTCGTGGCCTTCTTTTTCCATTCTACGAATCAAATCGGGATAAAGTTTCGCTTTTTCCCCGATAACAAAAAATGTAGCTTTTACATTATATTGTTTGAGCAGGTCTAATAGAAGGGGTGTATAAACAGGGTTTGGACCGTCATCAAAAGTCAGGGCGATTTCTCGACGGTCAGGTCCTTGTTTCTTCACCCTTTTGGCATATGACCGACCGTATACCGTCGGGAGCACTGTCCACGAAGCGGCAAGCAGAAGACCTGCAGCTAAAAGCTTTTTCATGCGAAAACTCCATTTCCGAATATCATTTCTTTCTCATTATAATAGCCCTTTTAGGAAAACACAAAAACCCGCCGGGAGGGCGGGTTTTTGCATTAAGCGTTATATGGTTCTATAACCGCAATGGATGAAGGCTCATCCCCGGTTTGTACGGCTTCCCGGTCCGGTACACGCTGAATTTCAACGTGACGGATCTGCTGATCTTCCATTTGTAAAACAGTAAATAAAAATCCACTGTGCTCGATTGATTCACCGGGCTGAATATCATACCTCTCTGTTAACATCCAGCCGCCAAGCGTGTCAACATCCTCGTCATTCATATAAATGCCGAGCAATTGAGCCGTTTCGGAAACGTGCATTTTGCTGCTCGCGATAAAGTGTAAGTCTCCAATTTGCTGAATAACGGGTGGTTCAGCCACATCAAATTCGTCATAGAGTTCGCCGACAATAACCTCAACGATATCTTCCGCTGTTACAATACCTGATGTGCCGCCGTATTCGTTCAACAGTATCACCATTTGTGTCCGCTCTGCCTGCATTTTCGTAAGCAGTTCATGAACGGGAGTGGAGTCAATCACCCGTGTAATGGGCCGGACAAAATGTTTAATGCTTTTTGAACCGACAACCGGGTCTGACACATACTCAGCAATGACTTCTTTAAAGTTGACAAAGCCAATGATACGGTCCTTATCACCGTCCGCTACCGGATAGCGGGTATGCTTTGTTTCACGGAAAATCTTTACACAATCCCGAACTGCATCTTCCTTATCAAAATACACCATCTCTGTTCGAGGCACCATCACTTCTGTTGCTGCCCGGTCATTCAACTGCGACAGGTGATTTTCAGGATCGGTCCCCGTTAATTCAGCGAGAAGAGCGGAAGAATGCTTTCTCGAGGGGGGTTCTCCTGTTTCATTTGTTTCTTTCCGTTTTACGTAACGAATGGCTGTAAATGACAACGCCAAAAGGATAACAGCAATCAGCCCAATCCATATGTCCAATCAGATTTCTTCTCCCGCAAGCGGCGAAAGAAGAAGTCACCTCCTATTTAATATGATGATCAAATTCGAAAAACCGGCAGTGTAGAAAAAGCGAGCTGCTGTCAATGTCCCATTTGATCACCCTCTTCCTATCAGCCTTTTTATTAATATTATTATAATAAGAACAGATAATTCGGTCAAACAGCGGCATTTTTACAAAAGATGTGTTAAAAACCAGGATGCAATCGTAAAATACGTAATAAGTGAAAAAATATCATTAATGGTTGTGATAAGCGGACCGGATGCAACAGCCGGATCAATGTTTAATTTATACAGTACGAGCGGAATAACCGTGCCTGACAGGGTTCCAATGATCAATGTCAGCAAAAGAGACGATGCTACCACGAATCCAAGAACGGCGCTGCCCTGCCAGAAAAACGCAATAAAAAAAATCAAAATACCGCACACCGCGCCGATAATCAAGCCAACGCCAAATTCGCGGCCGACCAAGGCAAGAACAGTCCGCATATCGATGTCTCGTGAAGCAAGTCCGCGCACGACAACGGCCAACGACTGCGTGCCGGTATTTCCGGTCATGCCTGAGATCATGGGCATAAAATAGGTGAGTGCTACTACTTGGTTGATTGTATTTTCAAAGCCGGAAATAATGCTGCCGGACACAAGTCCGATAAATAGGAGCAGTACAAGCCACGGCAGACGCCTGAAAGCCGCGATGCCTGCTTTTGTATCAAAATCAATCGACTTCCCGGAAGCAGAAAGCTTTTCGATGTCTTCATTTGCTTCTTGAATGACGACATCAATAATATCATCAAATGTAACAATTCCAATTAAAATGCCGGCTTCGTCTACAACCGGGATTGCGAGAAAGTCATACCGTTCAATCAAGCGGGCAATTTCCTCCTGGTCGGTATATACATCAACGGAAATCACCCGCCCATACATGATATCGGCAATTTTCTCATGTGTATCTGCAAGAAGCATATCCCGGTAAGAAACAACGCCAACGAGTTTTTTTTCGTCGTCAATCACATAGAGGTAATTGATCGTCTCAGCAAACTCAGCGAACGTTTTTAATTTTTCCACCGCTTCCCGTACGGTATAAGAATGTTTAATCCAGACAAATCGGTTTGTCATAAGCCGTCCGGCTGTTTCCGGTGGATAGCTCATCATATTGTGAATGATGGTTGACTCTTCTTCTTTCATGCCAGATAAAAACTGCTCCATGTTTTCTGGAGACATATCGTCAAGGAGAGACGCCAAGTCATCATTGTCCATATCATCGAGTACTTTACGAGAGCGTTCTTTTCCGACTTTTTTCAGGACGGCCATCTGCTCATCGTGCTCAAGCTCCTGAATCATGTCGGTTAAGATTGGAATCGTTAAATGAAGCAAAAAACGTGTCTGGTGCTTGTTCGGAAGGTTCCGATAAATAGCCGCCATATCATAAGGGTGGAGTTCATCGATCAGCTGCTGCAAATCTGTTTTCTTACCTTCTCTTAAATGCTTGATAACAAGCAGGGTCAGCTGATCCTCGGTTAAGTTCGAAATCACAGGCATCCCCTCCTTTAACGTGAAATTTGAGCTGCTTCTTCAGTATAAAGTGAAACTATTTAAAAAGTAGTACTGTTTTGTAAAGTTCCTTAAAATTTACATACGCAGCGAGGCGAATTTTGATAAGATAACAGTATAGCAAAAAAAGCTGATTTCAGCTATGCACTTTGTCATGATGTGGAGGTAAGGCGATTGAAAAATCCCGGAAACGTGAAAGAGCTCATTTATATACATTTACATCCTATTAATCAGTATGTGATTTCATATGGAATTGAATTCCAGGAATTTTTGAGGTCTCTTCCGGCAACGCCGCCTCATCTGCTTTTGTTAAAACATAAGTTTGAAGGCAGCGACTTTAATATGCATACCCGTTTTGATTATATCGAAGCAGAAGAACTTCCGCGGCTGTTAAAAGAAGATGTCGGTGAGTACGGCGATTTCTGCTGGGTCGACTTTGAAGATTCGGATGGATTAAACGAAATGGAAGGGCCCGAAATTGCCGAACTTCTTTATTTGGCGCACAGTAAAGAACATCTGCGCCGCCCCTTTTACAGCAAGCTGAATAATCGCTATGCATACTTATCACACGATGATGAATGGTTTAATAAAACCTATTATCGAAATATGCAGGACTTTTACGGAATGCTCGGCAAGCTCATTGCCTTAAAGCTCGGACTTTTTCGAAGTGAGCGGTCATTTTTTGCATTAAAAAAGGGATCTGCTTTTCCGCCGATACCGCCTGATATGATTGCGAGACTCAGCAGCGGAATGAAGGAAGGGATTGTTATTTCTCTTTCTAAAGCGGAGCAAAGCCGTTTTAAAGTGGAGGTACCGATGTGGATTGTTGGAGACCACACAAGCATGGACGATGTCTTTGATGATTACGTGACGAGCTTCCGAACACCACCGAATGCCCGGCTTATATTCGATAAGAAAACACACGAATGGAGTATTTTCTCTTGAAAAGCGGATTCTCTTTTTGAGAATCCGCTTCATTATTATGCAAAAGCTCGTTACAGATGCAAGTGCCTAAAGCAACAGGCAAAAGAGAGTTATTTCTTTTAAGCGTTATGCATATACATAAATTGAGTATGAAGTCGGATGGAAAGATTCTGCTTATTAAATGAAAGCATGGTAGAATAAGAGAGACCGACTTTTTTGGAGGATGACTATGAAAACAAAACTTGGATTGCTTTACGGGGGAAAATCAGCAGAACATAACGTGTCATTGCAAACAGCAAAAGCTGTTACAGCAGCGATCAATTTAAATAATTTCGATGTATATCCAATTTACATTTCAATAGATGGTACCTGGACAGAAGGAGAGAAGCTTCAAGGGCCGGCTGAAACAGTAGAAGAACTGAAACTGACTGGTAACGGCGGAACGGAGCATGTTTTATCCATGCTTGCACAAAATAAATATGATGTTGTCTTCCCGCTTTTGCATGGGCCAAATGGGGAAGACGGAACGGTGCAGGGCCTTCTGGAAGTATTAAATGTTCCTTATGTAGGAAACGGTGTGCTTGCTTCATCGGCGGGCATGGACAAAATTATGATGAAAAATGTATTTGCTCAAGCCGGCTTAAAGCAGGTAGATTATACACATATAACGAAAGTAAAATGGGAACAAAACAAGGAAGAGGCATGCCGCCGCATTGAAGAAAAGCTTGGCTGGCCGTGCTTTGTTAAGCCGGCTAACCTCGGTTCAAGCGTCGGCATCAGCAAATGTCAAAGCCAGGATGAGCTAATGGCGGCGATGGAAGAAGCTTTTCAATTTGACCGGAAAGTGATCATTGAAGAAGGAGTAACGGCACGCGAAATCGAAGTCGGCATCCTTGGCAATGACGAGCCGGAATGCTCGGTAATCGGAGAGATTGTACCGAAGAAGGATTTCTATGATTATAAAGCAAAGTATGAAGACGGTGATACCGGGTTGATTATTCCGGCGGACCTTACCGAGGCACAGCAAAAAGAAATGAAGGAACTGGCCATCCGGGCATACCAGTCACTTGACTGTTCAGGCCTTGTGCGGGCGGATTTCTTCTTAACCAAAACGGGTGATTTCCTTATTAATGAAGTGAATACAATGCCGGGCTTTACACCATTCAGCATGTTCCCGCTTCTTTGGAAGGAAGCAGGCGTGGACTATCCGCAGCTGATTGAGAAAATGATTGATCTTGGTATTGAACGACATAAAGAAAAACAATCGATTAAATACACGGTTTAAAGGTGGGCGCTCATGATTGAAAAAACAGTCGAGCAAATAACAGACATGATCAATGTCGAAAATGATGTAACAAAATGGTACAACCAGAAAATTAAAGGTGTTTCGATCGACTCCCGCAAAGTGGACGGCGGCCGCCTGTTTATCCCGTTCTCCGGAGAAAATACAGATGGGCATCAGTACGTACGCCAGGCGATCGAAAGCGGGGCAGGGGCAGCACTTTGGCAAAAAGACGTGCCTGGAATGCCGGAGGATTTGCCTGTATTAGTAGTAGAAGATACGCTGCTTGCTCTGCAGCAGCTGTCAAAATCTTATCGTGATTCCCTGGAAGTGAAAGTGATTGGAGTCACTGGGAGCAACGGTAAAACGACAGTCAAGGATATGACAGCTTCCGTTTTTGGAGAAAAGTACCGCGTACAAAAAACAGAAGGCAACTACAATAATCACATCGGCCTGCCGCTTACGATGCTTTCTCTCCAAGAGAGCACTGAAATTGCGATTTTAGAAATGGGGATGAGCGGCAGAGGAGAAATTGAACTTCTCTCCAAGCTCGCTTCTCCTGATGCTGCGATTATTACCAATATCGGTGAAGCGCATTTGCAGGACTTGGGCTCGCGTGAAGCGATTGCAGATGCGAAGCTGGAAATAACGGCAGGAATGTCTGAATACGGTACGCTTGTTTATTTAGGAGATGAGCCGCTCCTTTCAGAACGCGTAACAGAAGAAGCAGATTTCCAGACGAAAACATTTGGAATGGATAAAAGCAATGATATGCATCCAATTTCTATTGAGCAAACAGAAAGGGGCAGCCGCTTTACCATGAATCAAGCACCTGCTCTTTCGTTTGAGCTTCCTGTTCTTGGCCAGCACAACGTAACCAATGCGCTTGCGGCTGTTTCGGCAGCATCTTTGTTTGATGTACCATTTGAAGCGGCTGTTGAAGGCTTGAAAAAAGTCGAGCTGACTAAAATGCGCATGGAGTGGGTAGAAGGCAAAAATGGCGTAAAAATCATTAATGATGCTTACAATGCGAGTCCTACATCTGTGAAAGCGGCCGTTTCTCTTGTGGCGGATTTACCGTCAATATCTAAAAAAATTGTGGTGCTTGGCGATATGCTGGAGCTCGGTTTGGATGAAGAGCTGTTTCACTATCAGACAGGGCAGGCAATTGATGCGGACAAAATTGATTACGTATTCACATACGGAACACTGGGGCAGTTTATTGCCTCAGGTGCAAAAGGTTCGTTTGGCTCTGAGCGTGTTTTTTCTTTCCAGGACAAAGATGAATTGGTGCAGTCCCTTCAAGAGATGCTCCAAGGCGGTGAGCTGATTCTTGTAAAAGCGTCAAGAGGCATGAAGCTTGAAGAGGTTGTGGAAAGTCTTTCACATTAAAAAAGGCGGTGGATCATCATGAACGGATGCTTATGCATTCATGGCTTCACTGGTTCCCCATATGAAGTACAGCCGCTTGCTGATTATTTGCGTACCCATACGGATTGGAAAATTGCCGTGCCTGTTTTGCCGGGGCACGGCGAAACACTGTCCTTGAAAAAAGTTTCCTGTAATGAGTGGCTTGACTGTGCAGAAGCAGCACTGCTTGAGCTTCTGGAGGAATGCGAGACGGTTTACCTGATCGGTTTTTCGATGGGAGGTCTGATCGCTGCTTACTTAGCGGCCCGTTATCCAGTGCGGAAGCTGGTGATGCTGAGTGCAGCGGCTAAATATTTGAACCCGGCCCAGGCTAAGCAGGATATTCGGGTGATGTTCCAGGATTTACGAGAGAAAAAACTCCATGAAAATGAATTGTTTTTAAGATACCGGGAGAAGCTGTTAATGACTCCGCCAAGTGCAGCACGTCAGTTTCAAAAGGTAGTCGGGCTTGCGAGGCCATCCTTAAGGAAAATTAATATTCCGGTATTTATCGCGCAGGGAACAGCAGATGGAATTGTGCCTGTTAAAAGTGCTGCGTATATTTACCGCCGCCTTTCCTCGGCTGAACGGCATTTGTACTACTCATCTGGCGCGAAGCATTTAATTTGCCATACAGGAAATACAGAAGAGCTTTTCAAGAAAGTCTTTACTTTTCTTTCCGGATAACGTAAAGTTATACAAATGCGCATTGAAAATTCGGACGTGAAATGATAAGATGGAAAAGACATGTTGCTCTTCGCATAAATGTAGAAGGGTATTTTTTTGTGCGGATGGCAGTTTAACATAGAAGGAGAAGAAACTATTGACAAAATTTAAAGATTTAAATTTAAGCGAAGAAACGCTGAAAGCAATCGACAAAATGGGGTTTGAAGAGGCGACGCCAATTCAGTCTGAAACGATTCCTTTAGGACTAACAGGAAAAGATATCATCGGACAGGCACAAACGGGAACAGGGAAAACAACAGCGTTTGGGATTCCAATGGTCGAAAAAATCGACACGAAAAATGATGCTATTCAAGGATTGATCATTGCACCGACACGCGAGCTTGCGATTCAGGTTTCGGAAGAGCTTTATCGAATCGGCAGCGGCAAACGTATTCGCGTGCTGGCTGTTTATGGCGGACAGGACATTCAACGCCAAATTCGCGCGCTGAAACAACGCCCGCATATTATCGTTGGAACACCGGGACGTATTCTAGACCATATTAACCGCCGCACATTGAAGCTTGAAAATATCCAAACACTCGTTCTTGATGAAGCGGATGAAATGCTGAACATGGGCTTTATCCAGGATATTGAATCGATTCTTTCAAATGTTCCACCAGAGCGCCAGACACTTTTGTTCTCGGCAACAATGCCAGGACCGATCCGCGCTATTGCAGAACGTTTCATGAAAGATCCAGAAATGATCAAAGTGAAAGCGAAAGAAATGACGGTTTCTAACATTGATCAGTATTACGTGAAAGTACCGCAACGTGAAAAATTTGACGTTCTTGCCCGTTTAATGGATTCTCATTCACCTGAGCTTGCAATCATCTTTGGCCGTACAAAGCGCCGTGTTGATGAGTTGGCAAATGCACTTAGCCTGCGGGGCTATCAGGCGGAAGGGATTCATGGTGACTTGACACAAGCAAAGCGTTTAACAGTATTAAACCGTTTTAAAGCAGGGAAAATCGATGTTTTGGTAGCAACAGACGTTGCAGCGCGTGGTCTTGATATTTCCGGTGTTACTCATGTATATAACTATGATATCCCGCAGGACCCTGAAAGCTATGTTCACCGTATCGGCCGTACAGGACGTGCCGGTAAAGAAGGTATGGCGATTACACTCGTTGACCCACGCGAGATGAGCTATCTTCGTGAAGTGGAACGTACGACGAAAAAACGCATGAATCCGATGGAAGCTCCATCTTGGGATGATGCGCTCAGCGGCTTGCAGCAAGCAGCAGTAACAGAGCTGGAAGAAGCAATTGGGAAAAAAGAATGGGCAGAATACCGTTCATTTGCCAAGGATTTGCTTGACCAATACAATCCGGAAGAACTTGTGGCAGCGGCATTGAAGCTGATTACAAAAGAGCCGGATCGTACACCGGTTCATATTACAAATGAAGCAGCACTTCCGCAAAGACGTGATAAGTTCCGCAGCAAAAGTTCTGGCGGTTCTCGCAAGCCAAGCGGCGGCGGACGTCAGGGCGGCGGACGCTCTTATGGAAACCGCGACCGCAAAGGCGGTTCAGGTGGCGGCGGACGTCGTAAATATTCATCTAACTAATCATGAACAAAAGCCGTTCCGGGTTCCCGGAATGGCTTTTTTTAAAGAAAGGATGACTGTCATGATTAAAGGAATTGGCATGGATATTGTAGAAATCGACCGGATCAAACGGCTGATTGATCGACAGCCGAAATTTTTAGAGAGGGTGCTGACACCGGCGGAGCTTAATTCCTATCTCCAAAAAAAGGACACGCGCCGCTTTGAATATGCAGCCGGGCGCTTTGCGGTTAAAGAAGCATTCTCAAAAGCGGCCGGGACAGGCATTGGCGGGGAGCTGTCGTTTCAGGATATTGAAGTAGGTGCAGATGAGAAAGGCAAGCCGATTCTCATCCTGCCGTACAGTGAAGGCGTTCATGTCACGATTACCCATAGCCAGCATTATGCCGCAGCAGTTGTAATCATTGAATCATAATTGTACAGGCCTCCTCATATAGTGCTAGTGAGGAAGGGGTGCGGGGATGAAAAAGTGGATCGGATTGCTGTTGATGGTGCTTCTTTTATCTGCGTGCGGAGGATCGCCGTCACAAGAAGACGTTGTAAAGGAAATTTCCGACAAAGCGAGAAATGCCGCCGGTTATAAAGCGAAAGCTATTTTAGAAGTGCAGGCAGGTGAAGAAAAGCAAACGTATAACGTAGACATTTGGAATCAGCGTCATACGAATTACCGCGTCCATCTTTCATCGGTAACCAATAAGCACAGCCAGACGATTGTTAAAAACAAAACAGGGATTTATGTGATGACTCCATCACTCGGCAAAAGCTTCCGCTATGAAAATAATTGGCCGGAAAACAGCAGCCAGTCCTACCTGTTTGAATCGCTGGCTGCCGATATCCAAGCTGATGGAGAAGCTGTTTTTAAAGAAACAGAGGATTACTATGTGTTCCAAACAAAAACGCGCTACACAAACAGTCAAATGCTTCCAAAGCAAGAGATTTCATTTCACAAGAAAAATTTCACCCCAGCGCTTGTGAAAGTAATGGATACGAAGGGGAAGGTTGTTATTTCGGTTGTATTTAAAAAGATGGACTTAAAGCCGAAATTTGCAAAAGGTGATTTTAGTGAAAAGAAAGCCGCCGCCAAAGAAACAGCTGGCGCATCGCCTTCGGAATTCATGATTCATTATCCAACAGAGACCGGAGGAGCAGAGCTGGCAGATGAAACCCGGATTGATAACCGTGTGATCTTAACTTATGAAGGCAGCAAGCCATTCACATTGATTGAGCAGCCTGCCGTTCCTAGTGAAGAAGGAATCGCCCGTGCGTCCGGCGACTTGTCCGATATGGGCTTTGCGGCCGGGGAGGCAGAAGACGGGTCACTTCATTGGGTATATAATGGTGTGGAATTTATGCTGGCGTCAGATAAACTGTCCCAGGGCGAGATGGCGCGCATTGCCGCTTCAATCTCACCGGAATCAGTTAAATAAGAGGCAGCGGTGCAGTTTACCGCCGCTTTTTTTTTGTTTAAAATAGGAAATGCGTAAGAATCCCGTTTAGCGCTATATGGTCTGGAGCACCCTGACGAAGATAAAGGAAACACGAAGAGCGCCAGCGATTCGATGTTGACTTATCGCCGGGAGGAGGGTGAAGAACAGAAAGCGGTGGGATACTGTAGCCGGACAAAATGTGTAAGAATCCCGATTAGCGCTGTATGGTCTGGAGCGCTCCGGTTTGGATAAGAAGAACCACGGGCTGAGGACTAGGGAGTAAAAAGCAAGACGATAAATGAACTGGGAAGTGACATCAATGGAATTCTACCGGGACACCTGGGCAGAAATTGATTTGGATGCAATAAAATGGAACGTGGAAAAAACATTAGAACAGCTTGATTCTTCCGTATTTTTATATGCAGTTGTAAAAGCAAATGCATACGGACATGGAGATGTGCAGGTCGCCCGGGCAGCTGTTCAAGCTGGCGCAAAAGGGCTAGCGGTCGCTTTTCTAGATGAAGCGTTAAAGCTGAGAGCATCAGGGATTAAAGGGCCTATTCTTGTGTTAGGTGCAAGCCGGCCGGAGGATGCCCATTTAGCAGCAGCCCAAGAAATCTCACTTACAGTGCATAATGAAGAGTGGTTTGAAAAAGCTGCTGTACATAAAGGGCAGCAGTTGAATATACATTTAAAATGCGATACTGGAATGGGCCGTATCGGTTTTAGGGATGAATCTGAGCTGCTTCAAGCGATCAGCCGGATTGAAGCGTCAGACCGGCTTGTTTTTGAAGGGATCTTCACTCATTTCGCAACAGCAGACGAAGAAGAAACAAACTACATGGAGGAACAGCTTATACGCTTTCAGGAGATGCTTGACGCATTGAAAGGAAAGCCTCGGTTTATTCATTGCTCAAATAGCGCCGCCACGCTTCGGTTTAAAGGAGTTGGCTTTAACGCGGTCCGGCTTGGTATTGCTATGTACGGGTTGACGCCTTCGACTGAAATATCCGCGCAGCTGCCTTTTCCGCTTAAGCCGGCTTTTTCGTTGAAGTCAAAGCTTGTTCATGTAAAAAAGCTTAAGCCTGGTGAAAAAGTAAGTTATGGAGCCACCTACGAAGCTGCTGAGCATGAATGGATCGGCACCCTTCCCATTGGTTATGCGGACGGCTGGATTCGTAAGTTAGGCGGACAGGATGTGTTAATCGACGGCCGGAGGATGCCAATTGTAGGCAGGATTTGCATGGATCAGTGCATGGTAAGGCTTCCAGAGGAATATAAAACCGGAACATTGGCAACACTCATTGGACAACAGCAAAATGAAGAAATTTCAATGGAAGAAATCGCCGAGAAAAGAGAAACCATTAATTACGAAATTCCATGTGTGATTACGTCACGTGTGCCAAGAGTGTATGTAGAAAACGGAAAAAAAGTATCTGTGACCAATCCTCTGTTGTAATAGATTTGACCGTCAAAGGTCCTGTTGTGTAACATTTTTTGAAAATGTCTTTCCAAACCCTTTCGGTGAATGGTATGATAAGTGGGACAGTAATAAGCAAAGAGATGTGTGCAGTGATTGGTGGAGGTGTAGTTCTTGTCTGAATCCGGTACGACGACAGATGTGTTAGTAAACTTGCCAAAGCAGTTTGTGAATGAACTTGACTGTTTTGCGGAACAGGAAGAAATTAGCCGCAGTGAATTCATTTACCGCGCAACAAAAATGTATTTACGCGAGCGAAAAAAACGTCATATTCAAGAATCGATGCGGCGTGGTTATATGGAAATGGCCAAGATCAACCTTGCTATTGCATCAGAAGCGATGCAAGCCGAATTTGAGGCAGGAAACACAGTCGAACGTTTAGTAAGTGGAGGATAAACCGTGTGATCGTAAAACGTGGTGACGTATATTTTGCAGACCTGTCCCCTGTTGTCGGCTCCGAACAAGGCGGCGTCCGGCCTGTTCTTGTCGTTCAAAACGACATCGGGAATCGGTTCAGTCCCACTATTATCGTCGCAGCCATTACAGCTCAGATCCAAAAAGCCAAACTGCCGACGCATGTGGAAATTAATGCGGAGCGGTATGGTTTTGAAAGAGACTCCGTTATTTTACTCGAACAGATTCGAACGATCGACAAGCAGCGGCTTACAGATAAGATCACGCAGCTTGACGATGGAATGATGGAGAAAGTGGACGACGCTTTGCAAATTAGTTTAGGTCTTATACAATTTTAACAAAGCACCTCTCGTTTAAACGGAGGTGCTTTTTTTCTTTAAACCATAATTTTTCACGCCTGTCAGATGATACGGCTTTTTAATTATTCAAATAACCTTTATAATAAAAATAATGAACGTTTTTGACGAAAACCGCAGATTTGGAGCGGAACGACGATTGGAGAGAACCGAATGCGGAAAAAGATTTTTCAATATGTACAGTCTCACAACGATGACATATTAAACGAGTGGATTGAATTGATGCGCACAGAAGCTGATGAGCGCGCTGTTCAGGCTATGTCTGACCATATGTTTGTAAAAACAAGTTCAGAGTTTATCCAGCTCGTTATGTCGAACTTTTCAGATTCTGAGGAAAAATTCCAAGAGCGTGCTGTTGACTTCTCAGAAAAGATTGTCCGTCTTGGATGGCCATTGACCATGATTACAGATGGTCTTCGTGTTTTCGGGAATATTGTTGAAAACGGCATGCAGCGCTCAGGTGAAATTAATCAACAAACTTATATTGATTTTACAGCAGAAATCAATAACTGGATTTTTCCAATGTATAAAACTATTACAGAAGCGTACACCACATCTTGGGAACGGACGATTTCTCTTCAAAAAATTGCCCTTCAGGAACTATCTGCACCACTGATTCCGGTTTTTGACAAAATCTCTGTTATGCCGCTTGTCGGCACAATTGATACGGAGCGTGCGAAGCAAATTATGGAAAACTTGCTTGAAGGGGTCGTCAGCCATCGAGCCGAAGTGGTATTAATTGATATTACTGGTGTACCGGTTGTAGATACAATGGTTGCCCACCATATTATCCAAGCGGCGGAAGCGGTCCGTCTTGTTGGAGCAAAGTGCACCATTGTCGGCATTCGTCCAGAAATTGCTCAAACGATTGTAAATTTAGGTATTAATCTTGAAGATGTAACAACGACGAGCACAATGAAAAAAGGCGTAGAGCAGGCACTTGCATCAACGTCAAGACAAATTGTGGAGGTACAAGAATGAACATGAGAATTCCGATTTTAAAACTGCACGATTGTTTACTCATTTCGATCCAATGGGAGCTTGATGATCAAACAGCCCTGCAATTTCAAGAAGATCTTCTTCATAAAATCCATGAAACAAGTGCAAGAGGAGTCGTCATTGATTTTACATCCATTGATTTCATCGATTCATTCATTGCAAAAGTACTGGGTGATGTAATCAGCATGTCTAAGCTAATGGGGGCTAAAGTAGTAATTACAGGTATTCAGCCTGCCGTTGCGATTACGCTGATCGAGCTTGGTATCCGTCTGGAGGAAGTGATGACCGCACTGGATCTCGAAAAAGGTTTGGAGAAACTTCAACGGGAACTGGGGGACTGACACGATGGACTCTAGTGTGAAAATTATAAATGAATGGGATATCGTAGCGGCGAGACAACTTGGCCGGAATGTAGCGAAAGAGCTTGGTTTCGGTACGGTTGACCAGGCTCGTATTACGACTGCGATCAGTGAACTGGCTCGTAATATTTACTTGTACGCAGGCCAGGGAGAAATAACGATAGAGAAAGTAGAGAATGGAGCGAAAAAAGGAATGACCATTGTTTCCCGTGACGAGGGGCCGGGTATACCGGATCTTCGAAAAGTCATGGAAGACGGTTTTTCAACTTCGGGTGGACTTGGAGCTGGACTTCCCGGTGTAAAAAGGCTGATGGATGAATTTTCTATTGAATCTACGCCGGGCGAAGGGACGCTTATTAAGTCGGTGAAGTGGCTCCGTTAGGAGGACGAGGATGAATTTCAGAGATACGATGCTCGATGAATACAAAGAAATATTAAAGACGTATATTAATGACCAAACTGAACAGGCTTTATACATGAGCCAAAAATTCAGCCGGAAGTCAATCGAGTATAAAATATCGCCGGAGGAAATGATCAGCCTTCATAAAACATCCATTATGGATCTTGAACCGGACCTTCCGGAATCGCTTCTTCTGTCGCTTGATATTCTGCTTGAGGTGATGATGAGTTATGGCTTGGCGTATCGTGAGCATCAAAGCTTGCGTACGATCCAGCGAGAACTGATCAATGAAATCGAAGTAGCTGCGAGCATGCAGCAGACACTTCTTGGCACACAGATTCCCTGCATTCCCTCTATGGACATCGGGGCAATCAGTGTGCCGGCCAAGCAAATGAGCGGAGACTATTACCATTTTGTATCACATGAAAATGGCGCGATTAGTGTAGCGATTGCTGATATTATTGGCAAAGGAATTCCTGCAGCCCTTTGTATGTCGATGATTAAGTATTCGATGGATAGTATGCCGGAGGATAGCCAGGCCCCGGGCGATGTACTTGAGCGCCTAAACCGCGTTGTAGAACAGAATGTAGACCCGACAATGTTTATTACGATGTTCAGTGGTTTGTATAATCCGGAAACACATGTTTTTTCTTACTCATCTGCCGGCCACGAACCAGGCTTTTTTTATCATGCCGATACAGGAGAATTTGATGAGCTGCAGGCAAAAGGTCTGCTGCTCGGCGTAGATAAGAAAACAAAGTACAAAGAGTACGAACGGAAAGTAGAAGTTGGGGATATTATTCTGCTCATGTCAGATGGTGTAACAGAATGCCGAACAGAAGAAGGTTTTTTAGAGGTTGACACACTTATTGGGTATATTAAAAAATACATACATCTTGACGCGCAGGATATCGCCGACAAAGTGTACAAAGAGCTGGAGTATTTACAGGATTTTCAGCTTCGTGACGATTTTACGCTCATTATTTTAAAAAGAACTTCTTAATGGGTTTAATCCTTATGCACCAAGGGTATAAAAGGGATATTGAGTAATGAAGCGATTAATATGTTAAAGGTGGTTTATCCTAAATGAATATTTCAATTGACGTACAAGAACAGGAACAACAGACAACGATCAAACTTGCAGGTGAAATTGATGCCTACACGGCACCGAAATTGCGTGAAACAGCGTTTCCTTATACAGAGAAAAAGGAAGCGGATCTTGTCGTTGACCTGTCTGGTGTTACATATATGGACAGTACAGGTCTTGGCGTTTTCGTCGGACTTTTTAAAAGCTTAAATGCGAATGATGGAACCATGAAGCTAGTTGGGTTATCTGATCGCTTAAAGCGTCTTTTCGATATTACGGGCCTTGCGGACATCATGAACATTAATTCTGGATCAGAAGGTGGCGTGTAAGAATGACGTATGCTGATTATGTAGAAATGAAAATCCCGGCCAAGCCAGAATTTGTCGGTATTACAAGATTGACGCTCTCCGGTATTGCCAGCCGGATGGGTTTTTCATATGACACGATTGAAGATTTAAAAATTGCAACAAGTGAAGCGATTACGAATGCTGTCCAGCACGCTTATAAAGGGGAAGAAGGAGAAGTGCTGATCGGCTTTCGCCTTTATGAGGATCACCTGGAAGTGATTGTATCGGATAGCGGGAATAGTTTTGATTTTAAAGAAACAAAAGAGGCACTGGGGCCCTATACAGAAAAGTCAGTTGAATTCCTTCGTGAAGGAGGGCTGGGCCTTTATTTGATCGAAACACTGATGGATGAAGTGAAAGTACATCAAAATGAAGGGATTACTTTGTTTATGACAAAGTATCTCGAAGGAGAGCAGGTGGAGAGGGATGCAGAAACCATCTCGACCTAACCAAGCTGCAAAGCTTCAGGCAATCGAATGGATCAAGGCTTTTCAGGAAAACGGAGACCGGGACGCTCAAGATAAGCTTGTGAAACATTATCATGGATTGGTGGAGTCTATTGCCAGAAAATATTCAAAAGGGCGTTCCCACCATGAAGACATCGTGCAAGTAGGGATGATGGGACTGCTGGGAGCAATCCGCCGATATGACGATTCTTTTGGGAAAAGCTTTGAAGCATTCGCCATTCCGACTATTGTAGGGGAAATCAAGCGATTTTTGCGAGATAAAACATGGAGTGTACATGTACCAAGGCGTATAAAAGAACTAGGCCCAAAAATTAAATCAGCGAATGAAGAATTAACCACTTCTCTTCAACGGTCACCCCGCGTTGATGAGATCGCCCATTATCTTGATATTTCAGAGGAAGAAGTATTGGAAGCAATGGAGATGGGCAAAAGCTATCAGGCGTTATCAGTGGATCATTCCATTGAAGCCGATTCGGATGGAAGCACAGTAACGCTTCTTGATATTGTTGGAAACCGTGAAGAAGGATATGAGCGTGTCGACCAGCGCCTTGTTCTTGAAAAAGTATTACATGTGTTATCCGACCGGGAAAAGCAGATTATACAATTTACCTATCTTGAAAACCTGAGTCAAAAAGACGCGGGGGACAAGCTTGGTATTTCCCAAATGCATGTTTCCCGGCTGCAAAGAAGGGCTATTAAAAAGTTGAAAGAAGCGATCCATGCTGAAGCCTATTCGACGGAGCACCTTTCTTAATGGAAAAAATACAAAATGAACAGCTGGAATTAATAGCAGGTACACATTCAAAATACGGAAATTCTTTTTGCGGGGATACCTATTATTTTGCGCAGGAGGAAAACTCGTTTGTTTGTTTGCTTGCAGATGGCCTTGGAAGCGGCCGCTACGCCTATGAGTCATCACAAGCAGCGGCAGAAATTGTGAAACGGGATTGGCAGGAAGAATCGGTCGAAGGAATGATGAATTTAATTAACACCGCCATGTTTCAAAAACGTGGAGCGGCGGTTGCACTGTTTAAAATTGATTTTAAAGCACGAAGTTTTGAATACACGTGCGTCGGCAATATTCGTTTTTACTTATATGCTAAAGATGGAAAACTTACGTACCCTCTGCCTGTCACCGGTTATTTATCCGGCCGTCCGCAACGGTATAGAATGGAACGCTTTACGTATGAGCCGGGCAGTAAATTTCTTGTTCATTCAGATGGCGTTAATTTGCTTAACACAAAAGAGCTGATGCGCTACCGGAGTGCAGAACAAATTGCGGCAGAACTGGACGCTGTCGCTTTAAAATCAAATGACGATGCAACCTTTTTAGTTGGCAACCTGCTGTGAATCAGCGGGTTTTTTCTTTTTTTGCTACAATATGAATATTCAAGAAAGAAGCGGAGGCACCTGTATGGAGGAACAGTTAATTAAAGCAGTGGCAGCAGATACAAAAATCAGTGTGAAACAAGTAAAAGCTGTTATTCAGTTAACAGAAGAGGGGAATACAATTCCCTTTATCGCCCGGTATCGAAAAGAAATGACCGGATCACTGGATGAAGTAGAAATTCGAACAATCTTAGAGCAATATACATACCGCAAAAATCTTGAGCAGCGGAAAGAAGAGGTTGTCCGTTCGATTACCGAACAGCAAAAAATGACTCCTGAGATCGCAGCAGCTATTGAGGCAGCAGCAACATTGCGGGCTGTAGAGGATATCTATCGCCCGTTTAAGCAAAAAAAGCGTACAAAAGCGTCCGTTGCAAAAGAAAAAGGTTTGGAGCCTTTAGCCAAGTGGCTTCTATCCTGTCCTAAAGACGCACAAATCGATCAAGAAGCTCAACAATATATAAATGAGCAAGTAGAAAACATAGAAGCCGCTCTTCAAGGCGCAGCGGATATCATTGCAGAGACTATTGCAGATGATGCAGCGGTTCGGAAGCGTATACGGCTTGACATGACGAAATATGGAAAAATAAAAACAGAGTTAAAAGGTGAAGATGAAAAAGAAGTCTTTAAAATGTATTACGAATATGAAGAGCCCATTAACAAAATTGCTCCCCACCGCACGCTTGCTGTGAACCGAGGCGAAAGTGAAGGAGTCCTAAAGGTTGCTGTCTCTTTTGATGAAGAGCGTGTGATCCACTATTTAACAAAGAAATTCATTCAAAATGAACAAAGCCCTGCAGCCCCGATTCTATTGGATGCGGCCCGGGATGCATACAAGCGTCTTATTCGCCCCTCTGTAGAAAGAGAAGTACGGAATGAACTAACAGAAGCGGCAGAAGAACGGGCTATCCACATTTTTTCGGAGAACTTAAAAAATCTTCTGCTCCAGCCGCCGTTAAAAGGAAAAGTGGTTCTTGCAGTCGATCCGGCATACCGAACAGGATGTAAAATGGCGGTTGTAGATGAAACGGGAAAAGTTCTAGCGATTAAAGTCATGTATCCGCACACAGGGGAAGGAAAAAGAAAAGAAGCGAGAGAGCTGTTTAAACAGCTTGCAGAGGAGTTTGAAGCAGATATTATTGCCATTGGAAACGGGACGGCTTCAAGGGAAACCGAACAGTTTGTAGTAGAAATGCTGCCGAGCCTCAAGAAAAAAGCCGCTTATATTATTGTAAATGAAGCAGGGGCCAGCGTGTATTCTGCGTCTGATATTGCACGCGAGGAGTTTCCTCACCTTCAAGTAGAAGAAAGAAGTGCTGTATCGATTGGGCGCCGCATTCAAGACCCGTTGGCGGAGCTGGTAAAAATCGATCCGCAATCGATTGGCGTAGGCCAGTACCAGCACGATGTATCCCAAAAGAAATTATCCAGCTCGCTTGCGTTCGTGGTAGAAACAGCCGTAAACCGTGTGGGTGTGGATGTGAATACAGCTTCTCCTTCGCTGCTTGAACACGTAGCGGGGTTAAATAAAACAGTAGCCAAAAATATTGTTCAATATCGAGAAGAAAACGGAAAATTTACGAAGCGTTCTGTGATCAAAAAAGTGCCGCGTCTTGGCGGGAAAACCTTTGAACAGTGCATTGGCTTTCTGCGTATTACAGATGGAGAAGAACCGCTTGACCGGACACCTATTCATCCGGAAAGCTATAAAGAAACAACCGCTCTGTTGAAATCGCTTAGATTTAAAACGACGGATATTGGTTCAGAAGAGCTGGGAGCTGCTCTTCAGACGGTGAATACAGAGCAAATAGCAAAGGAGCTTGGCATTGGCGAGCTGACATTAAAAGATATTATTGACTCACTTCAAAAGCCGGGACGCGACCCTCGTGACGAAATGCCGGCGCCGCTTTTAAAAACAGATGTCCTGAAAATGGAGGATCTTCAAAAGGGAATGGAGCTGCAGGGAACCGTTCGGAATGTAACAGACTTCGGCGCTTTTGTAGATATCGGCGTAAAGCAGGACGGACTCGTTCATATTTCAAAATTGAAAAAAGGATTTGTGAAAAATCCTTTCGACGTTGTGTCGGTTGGGGATATCGTAACCGTCTGGGTAGATGCTGTAGAAGCTGGAAAAGGAAGAATTTCATTGACGATGGTTAAAGACGAATCCAAATGAAAACGAGCAATAAAATGATTCAAAAACTGACAGAAGAGCTGTCAGAACGTTTTTTTAATCGGCCTTTTCTGCACCGGGCATATATTAACAAGCGGCTTCGGACAACAGGAGGCCGCTACCTGCTTGTATCTCACAATATTGAAGTGAATGAAAAATACATTGAAGCATTTGGAGAAGAGGAACTCATTGGTATTTTAAAGCACGAGCTATGCCATTACCATCTTCATCTGCAAGGGAAAGGGTACAAGCATGGAGATGAGGACTTTAAAGAGCTGCTGAAACAAACCGGATCGCCGCGTCACTGCCGGACACTTCCAGAACAGGAAGGAAAGCAGAAACAAAGAAAGATTGTTTTTTATAAATGCTCAGGATGCGGAATAAAGTATAAAAGATATCGGCGTATTAACACATCAAGATATGTATGCGGGGCATGCCGGGGAGTTTTAAAAGAAATTATCGAATAATGATGTTGACAATTGCTGCTTCAATTGATATTTTAATTGAGCAGCTTTTTTTATGAAGGTGTTCAATTAATAAATGTTGAAAAATAGCTAAAAAAGTTGTTGACTATAAATGAGTAATTGGTTTATAATACTAAGTGTCGATAAGATAACATTCGTTATTCCGCAGTAGCTCAGTGGTAGAGCAATCGGCTGTTAACCGATCGGTCGCAAGTTCGAGTCTTGCCTGCGGAGCCAATCTGGGGAAGTACTCAAGAGGCTGAAGAGGCGCCCCTGCTAAGGGTGTAGGTCGGGTAACCGGCGCGAGGGTTCAAATC
>NZ_JAVJNG010000170.1:0-266 GCF_038806185.1 Domibacillus sp. 8LH
ATCCATATGTTTTCTAGAGATATTGGCATTGACCTTGGCACGGCAAACGTACTCATTTTTGTCAAAGGAAAAGGAATTGTGCTCAATGAGCCGTCCGTCGTCGCGATTGATAAGAACACGAACAGGGTGCTCGCTGTCGGCGAAGAAGCAAGGCGAATGGTAGGACGTACTCCTGGGAATATCGTTGCCATTCGGCCGCTCAAAGACGGAGTAATCGCTGATTTCGACATTACCGAAGCGATGTTGAAACACTTTTTAAGCAAGCT
>NZ_JAVJNG010000171.1:0-265 GCF_038806185.1 Domibacillus sp. 8LH
GCTGATCTACCGCACGCCGCAGCTTTGAGCCGAGAAATTCCTTGTGAGAATCGTATAATCGTATACGATCAAGCCCATGACCCAACATGCCCCTTCCCCTGCCTCCCCCGCTGCCGGACCGGCCCCGCTGCTGGAAGTGGCGGATCTCTCGGTCAGCATCGGCGGCATGCCGATCATCAACAAGGTCTCGTTGACCCTGAACGAGGGCGAGGTCGTCGGGCTGGTCGGGGAATCCGGCAGCGGCAAGAGCGTCTCGTCCCTGGCG
>NZ_JAVJNG010000172.1:0-265 GCF_038806185.1 Domibacillus sp. 8LH
CGGATTCCTTTGCGAGCATATAATTGATCCCAAAATGCTTCCCAGCATCACGAAGGAAATCAATTACTGTCATGCTTGAAAGCCAGTCATGGTTGTTTCTAGCAACCACAGGGTTTTCGCCCTTATCGAAATCAAGTAATCCGGCAATTTGTTGCTTAATTTTTTCACTATACCCTTTAACGACCACAGACTAAGTAAGAGGGCGGTCTTTTCTTCTTCCGCGGGGGTCAATACTGCATCATGTACACCCACGAAAAAAGAGGCA
>NZ_JAVJNG010000173.1:0-265 GCF_038806185.1 Domibacillus sp. 8LH
GCTAAGGCATGATTCAATTCCTCATCAAGTAGTTCTTGAATACGAACTTCCTTTGCGTAATGAATGCGTTGCCGATCCTGTGCCAGTTTTTCACTTAAAATAGTAGTTAGATCTTCATAGCTTTCTATGACTGGAGAAGGAGTTACAAAGTTATATCTTACATACCCTACTTTATTTTCAACGTGTCCTTTCTCATTGCCCTTACGTACATTACATGCTTGGATTTCAAAACGGTAGAAATTAGCGAATTGAAGAAACTCATCTG
>NZ_JAVJNG010000174.1:0-265 GCF_038806185.1 Domibacillus sp. 8LH
TTTTCTTGAGTGATCACCTGCACTTCATTTGCAACTAATACTTCAATCGCTGAGTTAAAAGCAGCTTCACTTAATGCGTGGGTATCTTTACCTAAATAAAGCGGGCCAAAAATATTATTTTGCTTACGGTAGTCACAAATTGCTTGAGTAATGGCGAGAATATGTGATTCATTGAATTTCACATCATAAGAACAACCTCTATGCCCTGAGGTACCAAAGGCAACACAATGTTCAGGATTTTGTTCTAAATCTGGCTCATTTAAGT
>NZ_JAVJNG010000175.1:0-265 GCF_038806185.1 Domibacillus sp. 8LH
TCCTTACCCCATATTCCAGAAAAGGGCCATATAGTTGAATAAACAACTTTTTGTCACGTGATTTTTGATTCCATCACGAGTGATTTCTTAAAAGTTAACAACTATTTTTTGAATGAGCTGCATTTTTCAACGGAAGGATGAGACTTCTAACCGTTAAAAGTAAACATCTTTATTTGTACTGAACATTAGAAATGAAAAAATAGAAGGAACTAGGTTATTTTTTCTATTGTCTAAAAGATTATTCAGCTTGTGGTGCATATACTGG
>NZ_JAVJNG010000176.1:0-265 GCF_038806185.1 Domibacillus sp. 8LH
CTCCTACACAGGGAGCCTCAGAAAGGACGGCCCCCATGCGCATCCAACGTGACCTTGCCGAAGCGATCGGCAACACCCCCCTCATCCGCCTCCGCAAGGCGTCGGAGCTCACGGGCTGCGAGATCCTCGGGAAATGCGAATTCCTGAACCCGGGCCAGTCGGTCAAGGACCGCGCCGCGCTCTACATCATCCGCGATGCGGTGGCGAAGGGGCTCCTGCAACCGGGCGGCACCATCGTCGAGGGGACGGCCGGCAACACCGGGAT
>NZ_JAVJNG010000177.1:0-265 GCF_038806185.1 Domibacillus sp. 8LH
TCCTTGAGGATCGCGCGCGCGATCTCGTTCTTCTGCGCGGTCAGATGGCCCGGCACGGTCTCGATCCAGGCGAAGGCCTCCTTGATCGACATCTGCACCACCTGCCCGATGTGCAGTCCGCCGATCTTCACTGCCAGCGCCTCGGGCTTCAGCCGGTAGCCGCCGCAGACATGGCAGGGACGGTTGTTCTGATAGCGCTCGAACTCCTAGCGCACCCAGGCCGAGTCGGTCTCGCGGTAGCGGCGATCCATGTTCGGGATCACGC
>NZ_JAVJNG010000178.1:0-265 GCF_038806185.1 Domibacillus sp. 8LH
GCCCTCATCGGCCCATTTGCGGAAGGAAACGATATCCTTGGACCATGGTCTTTCCTCGGTTCAACCGATGATGCGATTACGGTAAAGGCTGGGATCGAGCAAAAGCTAAACAAAGAAGTGATAGCCGCTAAAGGCATTGACATTGAAACAGGAGAAGATGATGATTTACAAAAAGCTATCAAGTTAGCAGGTGAGGCAGAAGTAGTTGTTCTTGCACTTGGCTAGGCTTCGGAAATGAGTGGAGAAGCAGGCTCAAGAACAAATA
>NZ_JAVJNG010000179.1:0-264 GCF_038806185.1 Domibacillus sp. 8LH
CGCTTATCCTGCTCTAATTCGTAATACAAGGTGTCAAAAAACTTGCTGATTGGCTGAGGTGTTTGTTTGGCAATTACCAAGAACGCCTCATTTAGTGGAAGCTGACTATATAAAATCTCAGCCTCAAGTATTTGCAATGCATTCTTTAGTTGTCTTATTTGCTTTGGTCTATTAGAAAGTCTGCTACTCCACTCAAATCCTACCCATGTGCTCGTTATGACGAAAAGAAGTGCCCCAATCCATTGCATGTGGCCTGTCCTCCGT
>NZ_JAVJNG010000017.1:0-82538 GCF_038806185.1 Domibacillus sp. 8LH
TTTCTTCCATTGTAAATTTAGCCATAAAAACACCCCATAAATGTTAGTTTGGTGTCTAACATTTACGGGGCAGTTCATTATGCGGAAACAGCTTTTTCTTTTGGTATCGTAACAATAAATGTACTGCCCTTTTCCGGCTCGCTCTCTACAGAAATGGTGCCGTGATGAATATCAACAATCCACTTGGCGATCGATAAGCCTAGTCCATGCCCGCCGACAGTGCGGGTGCGCGATTTATCAGAGCGGTAAAAGCGGTCAAAAATACGAGGCTGGTCATCAGGATGAATACCGATGCCTTCATCTGTTACTTTCATCGTCCAGTGACGAGCGGTCTCTAATAATTGCAGGCTGACCCTGCCGCCGTCCGGTGAATACTTGACTGCATTATCCAGCAAAATGTACATAAGCTGTTTTAATCGCTCCCGATCCCCCATGACCGGCAGGCTTTCCGGTGCTTCTGTCTCAAGCGAAACACCGTTTGCTTCGGCATGCGGTGTCAGCGATTCGATCACACGGTCAGCTTCTTCCCTCACATCGAAGCTGGCCACTGTACGCTCTGCCCCGCCCGAATCAGCACGGGCCAGCACAAGCAGATCGCTGACAAGCCCTGTCATTCTTTTCACTTCCGACTTCATATTTCGCAGTAGTTTCTGTGCAAAAGGATCTGCTTCAACACCGTCTGTCATGTGAATCGCATCAATGGATGAAAGCATGACACTGAGCGGCGTCCGCAGTTCATGTGAAGCATCACCGACAAACTCTTTCTGCCGGTTAAAAGCATTTGAAATGGGTCCCATCGCTTTTTTCGACATTACAGAGCTGATAAAAATCGCTACGCCGGCAAACAGTACCGTTAAGCTGACCAGCACAACAAGCAGCCATTGAAACAATTGATACGCAAAAGAAATGTCCTTGCCAATGTAAATCATGCCGACAAACTGTCCGTTATAAAAAATCGGGCTGCCGTCAATCATCAGCCGGACTGTATCGGATTTCGGCTGTTCTTTAATTTCTTTTCCGCCAATACGCCGTTCATCAAATTTCACCTGTACGGTTTCTTCACGAATTTGATTGCGGTCAGGCACCCAGCCCGACACAAGCGAAAACAAATCCTCCCGTATATTCGGAACCATTTCATTTCCCATTACAAAATTTCCATCTGCATCTGTCACATAGTAAAAAAACTGGTCAACCCCGGCAAGCACCAGCTCCTGGCTGCCGATTCCCTGCAATTCATTTCGGGCGCTCTCTGCTAAGTAATCACTAATCACCCGCGTTTCCTGCCGGGTCAGCTGTTCAAGCTCCCGATGCTGGTCACGCAGAATGACGATATATAGCAGCGTGTATACAACCACGATAAAAAGAACGAGAAACAGCATAATTAAGCTGCTGTACTGCATGGTGAGTTTCCGCTGTGTTTGTTGAAACAAGTCGCTGCTGCTTTTGAACCAGTTTATCTTTAACCATTTATTCTTCAACTTTATATCCGACTCCCCGTACACTTTGCACAATATCCGGCCGGTCAACGAGATCGAGCTTTTTACGCAGCAGCTTTACCGTTGCATCGATCGTTTTGGTCGTTACGTCCGCCTCGTATCCCCAAATGCGGTCAAGCATCACATCCCGGGTTAATACTTGTCCTTTATTTTGTACAAGCAGGTCTAAAAGCTGGAACTCACGAGGGCTTAACTGAATAGATTGGCCGTTCTTTTGAATTGTTTGGCTATTTCGGTTCAGCTCTACCCCTTGAATAGATACCGTTTCTTCCACAATAGGGGCGTAGTTGCGGCGGGTAAGCGCCCGAAGCCGCGCCAGCAGCTCATCAATTTCAAACGGCTTTACCAGGTAATCATCCGCTCCTGCATCAAGCCCCATCACCCGGTCTTCTACGGCATCCTTTGCCGTCAGCATTAAAATGGCTCCACCGTATCCTTCTTTGCGCAGGTCCCGGCATACCTCCACTCCAGTGCCATTCGGCATCATCCAGTCTAAAATAAGAACGTCATAATGAACAGAGGATGCATAATCATAAGCATCTTCTCCTGTTTTCACCCATTCTACCCCATAGCCGCCTTTTTTCTTCAGCATAAAGCTGACTAATTCTCCAAGCTGCAAATCATCTTCTGCCAGCAATATATTCATCCGATCCACTTCCTTTCGCTTCTTTTGTTATACCATGTTTTAATGAAAAAAGAGTGAAAAAAAAAGACGCCCTCAATAGACGACTTTAAATCGAAACAAGCGGCAGCTCGATTGTAAAAGCTGTCCCTTTGTCCACCGTAGATTCAACGCGGATAATTCCTTCATATTGCTCGACAATATTAAAACAAACCATTAATCCGAGGCCTGTCCCATCTTCCTTTGTCGAATAAAAAGGTTCACCCAGCTTTTTTAATACGCTTTCCGGCATCCCTTTTCCTTCATCAGTAATCACAATTTCCACTTTTTCACCGTTTAAACGTGCCGAAGTGCGTACTACTCCGCCGTTTTCCATCGCTTCAATTGCATTTTTTATAATATTAATAAACACCTGCTTCATCTGCCCGGCATTACACCGAACAAAGCAATCCGGTTCTATGTCACTGTACTGAATGTCAATTTTCCGCATTACTGCCTGTGATTGAAGCAACATCGATACGTCTTTCAGCATTTTGCCGGCATCGCACGTTTCAATTTCAACCGACATCGGCTTGCCGAGCACAAGCAGCTCACTCGCGATCGTTTCAATCCGGTCAATCTCTTCTTCGATAATCGTGTAATATGCATCATGCATGGCGTCTTCACGGGCCAGCTTAATAAACCCCTTAATCGAAGTCAGCGGGTTGCGCACTTCATGGGCAATCGACGCAGCAAGCTGTCCGGCAAGGCTGAGCTTTTCTGTTTTAATAGTCAGCTGCTGATGAGCTTTGCGATCCTGAATGCTGCGGATAATGGCAATGAACGTAAAATCTTTTTCAATATCAAATGAAAAAGGAAAAGTCGCCACCTCAACATCTAAAATTTGGCCGTCATACGTTTTTATTTTCATTTCCTCAAGCGGTACTCTATCGTTTCGCAAAAGTTTTTCTGTATTTTCGTAAATAAGAGGATGATATTCCTTTGTGAATAAGTCCCAAATGGTCGCATGCTGCAAATCACTTTCTTTGCAATTCAGCATCTTTAAAGCGGTATAATTTCCATACACCACTTTCTCAGCCGAAAAAATAAAAACAGCATCAGGCATCTCGTTGATTAAATGTTTATAGTGCTGGACTTTTTCCTGCAAAAAGTCTTCTATAAATAGAGAGGGTGTGTTTTGTTCACTCTCATAATACGGTGAATTTGTAATCTCGTTATCTGTCATGATATGCGAGTGACCCTTCATCAGCTTTAAAGAGAAGTTTGCCGAAACATCATTGCCATCATACGCACAGACTGTGAATACGTGGAACGGTTTTAAAACGGCGTTGGCCTTTTGTTCATAAAGCGGAATTTCCTTATCGCAGTCTACATCTTTACGCCATATCACACGGCTCCATATACGAATAGGTGCGCCGTTCGCTACATAATGACGAACAGCGTCATCAAGCCCCTGCAGCACCGTTTCAGTTTCAAATGATTGATAGGCGTTATAAAATTGGCAGTGGTCCATAAATCCAATAGAGGCGATTTGTTCATCCGAGAACCCTTTTTGAGCAAGCTGCTGTTTGATTTTCTCAATCTTTTCCGCCGACTCAAGCAGGATCACCTGATGCTTCAGCTCTAAACCCGTTATGGTGAAGGAAAACATGTTTTCCCAGTACTTTTCCTGATCTGCATATAAATACAAAATTTGGGTTCCACTTATTAATTCCATATTTTTTGTTAACGCCACTTTCGGGTGTACAAGGTCATTTGGCAAGTTCATAAGCGTGATCCCTCATTTTGACATGTTTTTTCAATCTATTGTAACATGGACAATTTCTTCCGTATATATGTGACATTTCACCCACTCAACTGTACTTATGTAAGATCTTTTCGTAAAATAGTAACTAAAAGGAAGTGATGGATTGAAAACATGGTCATTCCGGCTCATATATCGCATCGTATTAATTATTTTTGCGCTTTTTTACGGAATTTCCGCTTATCCGGGCGGCTGGAGCCGATTCGCGCTGCTTGTAGCGGTTATCGCTATTTTTATGACGATTGAAGATCTTTTTATGAAAGAAGCAGAGAAAAAACAGCGAACTATTTTCGTTGTATTGTTTGCCCTTGTTTTTTTCGTTACCTTCTTTTTTATTTTTCTGGCATAAAGAAAAAAACCGCCGTTATGGGGCGGTTTTTTTATATTAACGTTTGTTTTGATCTAAATATTGATTTAGCTGTTTAAACAGCAAATGAAGCCCGCCGCTGGCGATCGCAATCGCAACAATAAACGTTACAAACATAATAAGAAAAAAGCTCATTTCTGCTATACGCCCCTCTCACGTAATCTCATGAGGTTAGTATAGCGCCGGACAGTTACACACGTGTGACAATGGAGTTAAGTTACATTACGGTTTGATGAACGAGTGAAACATAAAAGACATTCATTCGAGTTCCGTTTGTTTTGTTTCACGCCCAAGCAGAGCCAGCACAAGTACGCCGATGACAATACTTACGCAAAACAAGCCAAACACAAAGCCGATCGACTGGCCGGACGCAACAAGCGAGCCAACTAAAAGCGGACCTAAAATACCGCCAATTCGCCCAACAGAAGCCGCCATGCCGGATCCGGTACCACGGATAACAGCTGGGTACTGTTCTGGTGTGTACGCATATAGTGCTCCCCACGCCCCCAGGTTAAAGAATGAGAGAAGCATTCCTGAGGCAATCAATACCGCAGTTGATTCAGCATTTCCAAATACAAGAGCAGAAGCAGCTGTTCCAAGCAGATAAACAACTAAAACAAACTTCCGGCCCGCCCGTTCAATCAGCCAGGCAGCCGTAAAGTAGCCAGGCAGCTGTGCCAGAGTCATAACGAGGACATACCCGAAGCTTTGAATTAAATCAAAACCTTTTATCACCATTACACTCGGCAGCCATAAAAACATGCCGTAATAAGAAAACACGACCGTAAACCATACGACCCATAGTACGAGTGTAGACCGTGCATACTTTTTCGACCATACATCGCGGATATTTTGCCCAATCGTCCGTTTTTCAGCTTTAGACGGGGAAAACGCCGGCGAATCCGGCAGCTTTAACCTTAAATACAGCGCGTAAAGCGCCGGCAGTGCCCCAATGACGAGAGCCGTCTGCCATCCATAGGATGGAATAACAAAGTACGAGATGACCGCAGCCAGCAGCCAGCCCAATGCCCAAAAGCTTTCAAGCAGCACAACCACACGGCCGCGATCCTTCGCCGGAACGCTTTCTGATACAAGTGTAGAAGCGACCGGCAGCTCGCCGCCCAAGCCCATTCCAACGAAAAAGCGTAATAATAAGAAAACAGTAAGCGTCGTTGTCAGGGCGGATAAGCCGCTTGCCAGGGAAAACATCAACAATGTAATAATGAAAATATTTTTTCGGCCGATCCGGTCAGCATAAATGCCAAATACAAGCGCACCCACTGCCATACCAATAGAGTTTACGCTGCCGATCCAGCCCATTTGTTCCGGCGTTAAATCCCACTCTACTTTAAGCGCCGCAATAATAAACGACAGCATGCCGACGTCCATCGCATCAAACATCCAGCCGAGCCCGGCAATGCCAAGTAGTTTTTTCTGAGAAATTGTTTTTTCTGCCATTGATCCCTTCTCCTGTCTTTACAGATGTTATTACTTCATCACTATAGAGAATCTTTGTCGAAAAAACAACCGTTTTTCCCTTAATGCAAAATCTCTTTCAATGTCGAATTTTGCTCGACTATTTGCTTCGCTTTTTCTCTGTATACTTCTTCATGCAAGTATGTGCGGCGGCTCGGCTTTATTCCGGGTGCCCGGTCAATAGCCATCAGAAATTCAGACCGCTTCATTCCAATGGTTTTTACATAATCAAAAAAGCCTGTACGCGAAAATACCTTATGCATTCTCTCGTACCGATGCTCCTGCACAAGCGACATAATGTAAGCAGCGACACCGACTTGAATGCCGTGCATTTGCGGCTTTTCCGCCCATTGATCAAGCGCGTGTGAAATCAAGTGCTCCGAACCGCTGATGGGAGCGCTTGAGCCGCTGATTTCAGTGGCAATCCCGCTCATCGTCATCGAGCTGATCAGCTCTTTCAGTAAAATAGGGGCATGAATGTCTGCCATAGGCGTGCGGACAAAGCTGTTAACCGCTTTTTTACTGAGCATTTCCGCAAAAGCATTTACTTCTGCTGCCCCTTGTTCTGCTTCAAACTGCCAGTCGTACAAAGCTGTAATATTCGACAGCAGATCGCCAATTCCCGCCAGAATAAACGGAGCCGGTGCCTGCTCCAAAATAGTCAGTTCTGCTACAATGCCAAATGGAATTTTGGCTGGTACGCTCGTTTTTTTTTCCATTAACCATTAAAGAACAGCCGCTGCTTGCGAATCCGTCGTTTGAAGCGGATGTGGGAATGCTGATAACGGGCAGTTTCCGCAAGAAGGCGGTGTACTTTGCCACGTCGATCACCGCACCGCCGCCCATGCCAATGACGACATCGCTTGCTGTTAATTGAAACGCCCTCTCCGTAATATCATGAATATCACTCGTTCCGTCCAAAAGAACCGTCCCAACTGAACAGCCATGTAAAGCGGAAAGAAGCCGGGGTCCGTATGAGGCTTCCACAAAGCCATCCCACATAACGGTCACACGCTGAAATCCATACTGGCGTAACCGATCGCCTACAGAATCCAGCACCTGCACGCCAATTTCCATCATCGCTGGGATCGAAATGTTCGTCACTGCACGATTCATTCGGGCAGCCTTCCTTCTTTAATTAAATCTGCTTTAATATCATTAAAGCGTTCAAAGTGGACATAAGGGACTCCTTTTTCGTCTAATATAGCCGGAAGTGCTTCTTTTGCATACGTCCGGTCCGCAAAAACAGCTGGATGAGAATCTGGCTCACTGTCTCCAGCAAAATAAACGACATCATATTCTTCCTTCAATCGCTGAATCACAATCGCTTTATCAATCCCATACCGTTCTGAATAACTCCAGTGCTCCGGATCAATATCAAGGTGAATATTTTGCTCGCGGTACACGCCTTTATTTGAAAGCACAGTTACGTTTTCCAGCCCGCGGCTTTCTACAATTGGTTTAATATAGTAATCGGTGCCGGCGCTTAAAATGAAAAAATCGCCGCCAGCCGCCTGCACAGACCGGACAAACTCCGGTACATCTTCATCAATAGGAATGGACAAAATGTCTTTTGCAATCTGTTCCTCGCTTTGATGAATGGACCTAAACACTTTCGCCAAAAAATCAATATCTTTCCACTCGCCGCTTTTCCATTTCGGATATAAATCGCGTCCTTCCGGAAAATACGCATCGATCACAAGCCAGTAAAAATCGCGTTTTGAAATCGTGCCGTCAAAATCAGAAACAAATGCCCACTTTGTCATTCTTTTCCCTCCTGATGGTCTGTTATAACGTCATTATATAAAAGTCATTGTCCAAAAACGAGCAATGTCACAATTTTGTGAAATAATTCACAAATAAAGTCTGAAAAAAAGCGGCACTGAGCCGCTTCCTTTCTTTACTTTGTTGGTTCAATAAGGGCTTCCGGCTGGCCGTCCATTCCCTCTCCTAAGAAGAAAGATGGGTGAGGCGGCTGATTATAGCCGACATTCTGCCAGGCAACCGCTTGACGATACTGCAGGTCATGCATTAATGTGTACAGCTTGTGCTCCGTTAAATCCGTTGTCGTGTAAATACGAAGAGCAGAGCTGTCTTCTGTCCGCCAGGCAATTTCTTCACGCCAGTCGCCAAACAAGTCTGCTTGAATGGCCGGATTGCCTTTTGTCGTATTGTTTGAGAATGTTCCTTCTGCCGTTAGTAGATTCACAAGTTTATTTTGCTCGTAATCCCATTTGTCGATCGTACCGACGCCGGCTGCGACTGATTCGTTATACGTATGATCTGCCAGTTCCCGCAGCAGATCGCCATCCCACCAGATCGCAAAGTTTGCGGATGGAATCGAATCAGAAATCTTTTCTCCCGTTGACGTATGAAGCCCGCCTGCACGGCTGTTCCAGGCGCCTGAAACGGCCCATGCTTCAGCTCCGGCGTGACGCGGGTCAATATCTGCCGCAACTCCCCGGCCTATGTCCTGTCCGGTTTTCACGCCCCATAAAATACGTCCCGTTTTCGCGTCACGCATATCGTAGCCGTACGGGCCTGTTTTAATTTCCTGGGTCGCAAATACTTCCAGACCTGGATTTGACGGTACAAGATCACTTACATGAAGCGCGTCGCCGTGGCCAAGGCCTGTCGTATAAAGCCCTTTGCCGTTGTCATCAATAACCATCTGTCCGTATACAATTTCGTCTTTGGCATCGCCATCGATATCTGCGACACTAAGCGCATGGTAGCCTTGTCCTGCATAATCCTGCTTGCCTTCGTTTGTATCAAATGTCCATTGCTTCGTTAATGTACCGTTTTTAAACTGGTAGGCGGATACAACGGTGCGTGTATAATATCCGCGCGCCATAATTAAGCTCGGGGTTTCCCCGTCCAAGTAGGCGACTCCAGCAAGAAAACGGTCTACCCTGTTGCCATATGCATCACCCCATGAGGCCACATCGCCCCGAGCCGGTGTGTATGGAATGGTCGTTAAAGCTTTGCCTGTTGCGCCTTCAAAAACGGTTAAAAATTCATCACCCTGTAAAACATAACCGCTCGAATTGCGGTGGTCTGCATCGGCGCGTCCGATCACATTTCCCTGCCCATCAACCGTACCGTCTGCTGTTTTCATGGCGACCTCTGCTTTTCCGTCGCCGTCAAAATCGTACACAATCATTTGTGTATAATGGGCGCCGGCGCGGATGTTTTTACCGAGATCAATGCCCCATAATTTAGTTCCATCGAGCTTGTACGCATCAATGTATACATTGCCTGTGTAGCCTGCCTGGGAATTATCCTTTGAATTGCTCGGATCCCATTTGACAATATATTCATATTCCCCGTCGCCATCCACATCGCCAATACTTGTGTCGTTCGCCCGGTATTGGTACGGATCACCAAGCGGTGTCACACCCGGCTTTGGTTTATCAAGCGGAATATCCAAATAGTTTTTCTCTATTGCCGTAACAGTTTCATAGCCTTTTTCTTTTCCGGAGACAATCGGACGGATTTCGTATGTGTCACCTGCTTTTCCATCTGGATCAACCAGGTTCGCCGCACCGGAAACCGGCTGCTTGTTTACTTTTTTTCCATTGCGGAAAACATGAAATGAAACGTTCTTCGGATCTGTGCCCAGTATCCGCCAGCTCACAAACACGCCTTCATCTGTTTCCACTGCCACAGGAGACCGTTTCAAGGACTCTGCCTGCCGCTTTAAAACAGTGACAGCTTCGGTTTGGAGTACATCGGATTCTGCTGAAGCACCGCCTGCGTTTACAGCTGCTGCTTTATAATAATACGGAATGGTTGTCAGCACACTGCTGTCTGTAAAAGAAGCAGACGTTGTAACACCAGCAAATTCAAATTTACCATCTGCTGACTCTGAACGGTAAACCGCATAAGAGGAAGCTCCGTCTACAGCATCCCACGTGAATGTCACTTTATTTTTCTCGATATCGGTTATGTTCAAACCGGCTGGTTTTTGAGGTGCCGGTATGTTCGGGTCAATCAATGATACTTCCACTGATGCGGATGGAGCGGTTTCCTGTCCGCTTTCATCTACCGTTGTGACAGCATACGTGTACGTGTATCCAACATGGGCGGTTTTATCTGTGAATTCTGTAGTTGGCACGGTGCCCACTTTTTCTGTTTTATCTGTGCCGGCCATTGTCCGGTACACGTTGTACTCTTTCGCACCGCCCGCTTCCAGCCATTTTAGTGAGACGGATGGAGCAGCTGGATCAAGAGAAATGCCACTTGCCTGCGGCTGGGCTGGTGCGGTTAAAATCGGGGTAAGCTCTATACCGTTTACAATCCCCGTCGCGCCGCTGAACGCAAAGTTCATCTGCCCGTCTTTGATCGAAATATCCGGAATGATTTTTGTTGTATAGTTGTTTTTCGGTGCAGAAACGGTTCCGTAGCTCACTCCTTCTACCGCTACATCTGTGCGGGCTGTTCCGCTTAAATCACCGACATACACTTTCGCTGAATAAGATCCGTTTGGCACATCCGCTGCAAATTCCCACTTGTTGTTAAAATACCCAACCCAATCCCGGACAATATCGTTTCCGGCTGCACCACGGTCACGTCCAATCATACCTGCAGGATTCATAATGCCAAACCCTTTTTCTTTTGAATACGCGGTCGATAGGTTTACCTCGTTATATCCTTCTGCTACCGGTGTGCCGGCTAGGCCGAAGTCATATTTGTAAGCAGCCTGCTTTGTCTGCACCGTGATCGTTTGAGACGGCTCGGATTCGCCTTTCGCATTTACCGCCGTGACATAAAGATTGTATGATTTCCCTTCTTCCATGCCGGAAATCGTCAAGCGCGGCAGTGTGCTTGTCCCGATCAGCGAATACGAATCCGCCGTTGATTCTTTCCGATACACTTTATAAATATCGGTATTTTCTGTTTCATCCCACGTTAAAAGCGCTCCAGCATTGCTGATATTGCCGGCTTTGACGTTTTTCGGCACGGATGGTACGGCAGCCGGCGGCTCAACAGATGTGACGAATTCTTTTAAACTACTGCTGCTTTTTTCCACTTCACCGGCAACGAGCCGCGCCATTTGAATCGCCCCGTATTCCTGGAAGTGTGTATTATCCTGTGATCCATTTGGGAAAGCAGGATATACACCGGGATCTGTATGCAGGAAAACAGCAAGCGTGCCTTCAGGGCCAATCTCATTGAAATATTCTACGCTCCGGGCGCTTAAATCAACGAGTTCAACATTCATTTCTTCTGCGACTTCTTTCATCCCCTGTACGTATTCAGGGAAGCTGATATTAAATTGTCCGGTTGCTTCTTGAAAATCACGGCGTCCGACCGGTGTGACTAAAATTGGCTCGGCTCCGCGCTGGCGTGCTCCATTGATGTAAGTCTTGAGGTAATTTTTGTAGTCAGGTACAGACGCGTAACGTTCCGGGCGGCTGATTGTCGCGTCGTTATGTCCGAATTGAATGAGGAAGTAATCGTTTGGACGGATGGTTCGCAAAATTTGATCGAGCCGCCCTTCCGTAATAAATGTTTTGGAGCTTCGGCCGCCAATTGACTGGTTGGAAAAAGCAATGTCTTCGTTAAAGTAACGTGGAATCATCTGGCCCCAGCCTGCTTCTGGACGCCAATATTCGTCGTACGTCTGCACAGTGGAATCACCGGCAATGTAAACCGTCGGCTCTTCTCCCGCTGTCCGTTCCGGAAGTTTTTTGATAGACAGTCCATTGATAACAGGCGCTGTCCCCGTCCACTGAAGTGTCAGCTGGCCGTCCACAAGTGCGATTTCAAAGGTGCGTTCCGTAAACTCACCGGCTGCCGCAACCGTATTCTGTACTTTTTGTATACTTTCGGCCATCACGCCGGTTTCTGTTTGTTCCAATGCGTCCCCTGAAGTAATGGTTACAGCATAATCACCATTGGGTAAATCAACTTGAAATTTGGATCCGCCAGGCCGGACGAAATCTGATTGAACCGGATCCTCTCCTGTTCGTTCTACAGAAGATAAAGATTCGGCGTCTGTAAAACCAAAGCCGGTACTGCCATCATATAGGCTTCCGTCCGTTACCTGCACGGCCCCTTCTTTCACTGGACTGTCTGCTGTGCCAAAATCAAATTCTTTTACTGTGCCTGCTTCTTCCGCCTGGATAACAGCAAGCGGCGGAACACTGGAAACAGCAAGCATCGTTCCCATAACAGCCGCTGCTGCTCTCTTGTGCTTCTTGGCCATCTTATCCCTCCTTTGTTTATGTAAGCACTTACAATGATCATCGTAATCTCGTAAACTCCATTTGAATAGCCAAAAAACAGTTGTGATTGTTTAAAAAGTAGATATTCATGCTCCTTTTTTTAAGAATAAAAATATAGACCTATGACTTATAGAAGTACTTTTAGATTTTTTTTACAAACGGCAGGAAAATGGAATGATCTGTTTTTTAAACAAGGATTTAACAGTAAAAATAAGGCACATAAAAAGAGCTTTGCTCAATGTGTAGACAAATAAAATCTATTGCCAAAGGATTTCTTTCGTTTCTTTTTTATGCAAGGTGTGCAGGCGGTTGGGATGAGAGCCGATAAGGCGCCGGACGCGCGGCTTCGCTTTCCATGGAGCAGGCGCTGAGCCCGCTAGTCCCATAGGAGTCTTCGCCGCACACCCGCCGCCTGTGCGGTTAAATAAGACTGCACAGCTTAATAGATACACATGCCTGCCCTATCACCAAAGCGGTAAAAGTGCAGGTGGAAATACGCTTTTTGCTGATTTTTCGAAACACATGGGGAAGCCGGCCGGACGAAGACTCCTGCGGGATGCACAGTGAGTCGGGAGACCCCGCAGGCGCGTGCGCCGAGGAGGCTCCCGCACTGCCCGCGGAAAGCGAAGTCCGGCCGGCTTCCCCTATCGGCTCTTTTTAAGAAGCGATGTTTCTCGAAAAGTCTCCTGCCTGTTTTCGGCGGTGAAAATTCTCATAAAAAAAGACTGACGACTTTGTCGTCAGTCTCAGCAAAGCTCTTTTGAAAAAAGAGCTTTGCTTTCTTTTTATAAAAACAATACTTCTCCGGTGGCTGCGTGAACAGCTGCACGTGAATCGAGCTTGCCGTTCAGCCGGTATTTTTCACCATCATACACATACATTGGTGTGACCGTGATGTGCGGCTTGATCTTATCAAATGCTTCATTTTTCGAAAGCACTGGTTTGGCGGCTTTTTGGAATTCAGCACATGCATCCGTCATCCAGCTGCTTTTATCTACATAATGAACGACTTTATATGAATCAAAATCAATAAATACATCGTACATTCTTGGAATGACGGTAATGTCTTTTGTGTTCACCAGCCTGGCTTTGACCATGCCATTCGTCCGGCTTATGTCCGACAGCGCCCATTCACCGCTTTCTTTTGGAACGTACGTCTGCAAAAAAACAGTAGCTGCTTCGCGTACTTTTGCCTGCGTTTTTTTCGTTAATGGCTTTGTATCGGGATGAGGTGGAAACTGAAAAAGTTCTTCTTCATCGATCTCTGCAGGCCCCAGCTGCAAAAGCTTTCGCTTTACCCGCTGGTTTTTTGCGCTTTTCCATGTTAGGATGTCCTGCTTCTTTAAAACCGCTTTTCCTGTTTTATTATCGATAAACACATCATCTATCATAAACAGCGGCAGCCATTTTTCTTCTTTCATAAGCGGGTATTCCACAAATACGAGCCGCTCTTTTGCCAAGGACTCAAGCGCGTCAGCATCAAGCTGGAACTCTGCTTCTTCCGCTTCATCTGGCACAAGTCCGTAAGCAGAAAACAGGGTCAGCTTTTTTTGTTCATCCATTTCCACTGTAACCGAGCCGCCCGGCGTAACGGGCACGCCTTTGTATGCAAGGTCAAATGTAAAGGAATCTGTCTCCGCTCTTGTATCTATAAACTGGCTTCCATAGATCCAGCCGGTTTCCTGTTCAATAAATCGGATGACTTCTTCCCTGTCCCCGCTTAAAAACGAAAAGCCATGCTCGGGCGCCCGTCTGCCCACAAACACAGCATTGGTCAGCCGTCCTGTTTTCGCGTCAAGCTCTATAACAGCCGTGCCTTCTGGATTTGTTTCGTCTTCTTTACGCTCGGAATGTCCCGGAGGAAGCCATTCACTCGTAAAACGATAGCTGGTTTCGTTCCACTCGTTTTTTTCGTATGTGGCAAACGTCTCCAGGCATGTGAATTCCTCAAGGCCAAACTTTGACTTGACCATGTCGACCCATTGGGCCAATTGCGCATGTTTCACTTCTTTAAGAACCCCTTCCCCTGAACAAAATCAAGCATATACGCACGGCGCGGCTGCGATAAATAATCGGCCATACCCTCGGTCCAGCCGGCTGACTTATTGTTGGTAGAACGGCTGGCGTAATACGTGCGGATCACATCATCGTACTCATCTAAAATCGTTTCGTATTTTGTTTCATCGTATTCATTCATATGCAAAACAGCTTGCACCGGCAGACGCGGTTTTACTTCATTGCGTTCAGCCGGGACGCCAAATGTTAAGCCGAATAACGGAATCACATGTTCAGGCAGGTTTAACAGCTCACTGATCAGCCCGGGATTATTACGGACACCGCCAATATAGCAAATCCCATAGCCTTTTGATTCAGCCGCAACAACGAAGTTTTGAGCGAAAAGAGCTGTATCAATCACCGCCACCATAAAGTTTTCGGCTGTGCCCGCTTCGACCGTTTTTCCGTGCTTTTTGGCTGCATAATCAAGCCGCTTCAAGTCCGCACAAAATACAAGCGCGCGTGCCGCGCCTTTGATTTGAACGGGGTTTTTTGACAGCTCGGCAAGCCTGTCCCGTTTGTCCGCATCTGTTACATCGACAATGGAGTAGGCCTGAACAAAGTGCGATGAAGCCGCACCTTGAGCTGCTTCGATCAAGTCATGAAGCTGCTTTTCTGTAACAGGTTCATCTGTGTATTTTCGAACGGAAACATGCGATTTCAAGAACTCTAGCATAAATGATCATCCTTTCGTTTGTTGAAGAAAAAAGTCAAAGCCAAGCACTGTGGCAATGCCAATAATAAGCGTCCAAAGAGCGATACTGACTGTTATCCATAAGGTTGTCCATCCCCTGCTTGCGCCAAATGACAGCCCGATGAATACGGCAATATGCGTACCGATAAACAAGGGGCCGAGCAGCGCGAGCGTCGGAAATCCGTATCGATTCATGATTTGGCGCGCACGGTCTGCTTGTTTTGTTCCCTTAAGGCCCGTTCGCTCCAGCCGTTTTTTCAGCCAGACTTCTACTTTTGAAAAAGCGGCAATCAAGAGAAGCACTGTTATCATATTGCCTGTGAACGCCAGCAGCATGACCCAAAAAGGCGACAGGCCGCGTACAATTCCGACTGGAATCACAAGCGCAATCTCCATCCAGGGGATTGCAGCTGCGATAAAAACAAGCGCATACTCAATGAGCTGCATCCGTCTGCCTCCATCTTCTTGTTATTCTTACTTTAACGAAGGGCTGTCTTCCCCGCAACTAAAGAGCACCCGGAGCTTTCTGTTCTTCGTTTGTAAAAATATTTTAGTCTTCAGCAATCAGGCAGGAAACCGGCCCCTGCTGCTTGCCATAGTTTAAAAGTTAATAAGAGCTGATTCGTGAAATAAAGCCGCCTACCCATAGGGCTGCCCATGTGGCAATCGGATAAGTAAACAGGCTGCCGAGCAGAATGAAACGTACGAGTCTTCTTTCCAGAAACGGCCGTACCTGCCGGAAAAAAAGCAGAAAGAGGACAAGAATTACACAAGCGGAGAGCACACCCGGATTATATGCCCTGAACACAGCGAACAGCACGATATGCTGGACAGCGTTGAAAAAAATGGTCCCATAAAGGAACAGCAGAAAGGCTTTTGACTTTCCAAAGGTTAAAACAAGAAAGAAAACGAGAATTGTCAGGATAGCAACAGCTGCTGTGAATTGGCGCTGTGTGACCGCTTCTATCCTAAACCGGTTGTGTAAAAAAGATATCATTCCAAAGGATTCCTCTATGTTATGTACAAGAAAAAGAACAGGCAGCCTCCATTTACATAGGTGCCATCCAGCCTGCTGTTTGATTGGCGTCACAATATTCCCTCCCTTTAATTTATTAAACCATAGAAAGCAAATCCATTGTCCGCTTAGCGGCAGGCTGATAAGATAAAGCGAAGAGATTTATTGAAGGAGGAATATACTTTGGCACAATCATTACAAGGAAAAAAAGCTATTATTACAGGCGGGGGCCGCGGCATCGGGCGTGCGATTGCGGAAGCGCTTGCGGCGGAAGGTGTTCATATTGGCTTGATTGGACGGACAGAAGAACATGTACAAGCAGTAGCGGAGGACCTCGGGTTAAACCCGGAAGTGTCAACACGTGATATGTGCGGCCGTCCCGTACTGATGCCGTCTAAGGTAGAAATTAAAACAGCGTTCGCAGCGGCGGATGTTTCAAATCTAGAAGAAGTAACAGCAGCTGCTGAAAAAGTGAAAGCAGAGCTTGGCGGAGTAGACATTCTCATCAACAATGCCGGCATCGCAAAATTTGGCGGTTTTATGGACCTCGATCCGGACGAATGGAAAAAAATTATCGATGTTAACCTGATGGGTGTGTACAATGTAACACGCGCTGTACTGCCGGATTTAATCGAGCAAAAATCAGGCGACATTATTAACATTTCTTCGACTGCAGGCCAAAAAGGAGCACCAGTCACAAGCGCCTACAGCGCATCTAAATTTGGTGTGCTTGGCTTAACGGAGTCTCTTGCGCTTGAAGTACGGAAGCACAATATTCGGGTCACAGCTCTAACACCAAGTACAGTGGCAACGGACCTTGCAGTTGAAAATAACTTAACGGACGGCAATCCTGACAAAGTGATGCAGCCGGAAGACATTGCGGAATTCGTGGTGGCACAGCTGAAATTAAACAGCCGCACGTTTATCAAATCAGCAGGACTTTGGTCGACTAATCCATAAAAATAAGTAAACGCGCCGGGACTGCTGGCGCGTTTTTTATATTTGAATTGACTGTTTTCATCAGCTTCTCTGTTTTTAAAATGCTTTTCGTCTCTCTTTAAAAGCCTGCTGCATAAAATCGGAGCAGGCCGGCTGCTTTTTAAACAAGAAGACGAATCCGGTTTCCTGCCGGGTCTTCTGTTACATACTGATCGACGTTAGCACCTATATTTTGAAGGCGTGCCACCGCTTCTTCTCTTGCTTCCTCATTCGGAAAAACAATTGTATACCAATTGAGCCCTGCACTGTTTTCGGCTGGACGCGGCGCACCAACCCCCTGCCATGTATTTAACGCAATGTGGTGATGATATCGGCCGGTTGAGGTAAAAATCGCCTGAGGATAATGGCTGACAATCTCAAAGCCAAGTCCTTCCGTATAAAAACGTTCCGCATCCGGAATATTCGAAACATGCAGATGAATGTGCCCCATGATTGTTCCAGCAGGAAGGCCCGTAAATGTTTCTTCACTTTCCGCAAGAATACTGTCCCCGTCGAGCTGGACAGTAGCCATATCAACCAGTCCATCGTTCCACGTCCATTCTGACGCCGGGCGGTCGCGGTACACTTCAATGCCGTTGCCGTCAGGATCATCCAGGTAAATCGCTTCGCTCACGTAATGGTCGGCCGCACCAAAACGGTAGCCCGTTTGCAGCAGGTGGCGTAAAAATTGAGCCAAATCTTTTCGCTCCGGCAGCAGAATCGCAAAATGATACAGGCCCGACGTACGTCCTGCTTTCCGTATGACACCTTCTGGCTGCTCCAGTGTCACCAGCGCTGTTTGTCCATTCGCTGTTAATACAGCCTGCTGCTCGGACTGCGACAACACTTTTAATCCGATTATTTGCGTATAAAATGCAATCGATCTATTCAAATCTGTTACACGAATACTCACTTCTCCAACAAACGTATGCGGCTTTTCATGAAAATGATTCATGGTCTATTCTCCTCTTATGTTACCTTTTTAATTTTTGTTACTTTATGTAACATATTGTACAAATGATCAAAAGTGAAAGTCAAGCATCTAGATGACCCTTTAAGAGAGCTCTCTTTTTGTAGAAAAGTGAATATAGTATAAACAAACAGGGGATCATTATCAGCGTTTACGAAAAATAATGGCTGTCAATAAAAAAATGAATCTTAAAGCATCTTTTCTTTTAGCGCTTCACCTGTTACAATAAAGCCACAAGCATTATGAACTGAATATCGCCTTCATCCGTAAAGGGGAGTAGCGTCAGGAAACTGAAATAAAGTCGTCATTACGTGGAATTCATTCCTCCGGCTTTATTGACCTATTAATTTAGTGTTTAGCGAGACCTTTGCCATATACCTATGGCAGAGGTCTCTTTTATTTTGATTAAAAATAAAAAGGAGATGGGCAAATGGAAACAGAATTTATAACCGCATTATTTGCTATTATTATGATTGACCTTGTGCTCGCTGGCGACAACGCCATCTTGATCGGTCTTGCTGCACGCAAGCTCCCGAAAGAACAACAAAAGAAAGTAATCCTTTGGGGAGCGATCGGGGCCATTGTGATTCGTGCAATCGCCACATTGCTTGTCGTGTACCTGCTTGAAATTCCGGGCTTGCACTTGATCGGCGGCATCCTGCTTGTGTGGATCGCATATAAACTGCTTGTGGAAGAAGAAGAGCATGAAGTCAATGCAGCTGACTCCCTATGGGGGGCCGTGAAAACGATTATTATCGCAGATGCTTTGATGGGACTCGATAACGTTTTAGCTGTTGCCGGCGCTTCTCACGGAAACATGTGGCTTGTGGTCATCGGCTTGCTTGTGTCGATTCCAGTTGTTATGTGGGGCAGTACGTTGATTTTGAGAATGATTGAGCGTTACCCGGTTATCATTATGATTGGGGCAGCGATTCTTGGCTGGACAGCATCGAAAATGATTGTTGGCGAACCATTTATGAACGGATACTTTGCCAATCCATTTATCAAATATGGCTTTGAGATTGTCGTCGTAGCGGGTATTTTACTGGCTGGTGCATTGAAACAGCGCAAAATGGCCAAAGAAAAAAACGATACACGCCTGGATGAAAATGCTCTTTAATACATTCAAACAGCCTGCTTTCTCTGCGAAAGCAGGCTGTTTTTTTATTCCACAACGGCAACATGGATCTGCCGTTCGTCCAATCCCCTTTTTATGGCTTCATCCAATCCTCTGTCTGTAATCACTTCATAAAGACCACTTGGCGGCCCGATCGATGAAAAAGCACGCTTGCCGAATTTGCTTGAATCAGCCATTAAAAACACTTCATCTGACTGCTCCATCATTTTCTTTTTTAAAAGAGCCTGCTGCTCATTTGAATCACTCAGACCTGCATCAAGGTGAACGGCTTTGCAGGACAAAAAGGTTTTGTTCACATGGTATAAATCAAGAGAACGTTCCGCCAGCGGCCCAACAAACGATAATGACTTTGGCAGAAGAATACCGCCGATTGAAATCACGTTGATCCGTTCTTTTTTACTTAGTTCCATCACTACTTTTATCGAATTCGTAATAACTGTCAGTGTCATATTCGGCAGCGCCTTCGCCATATACCAGGCCGTCGTGCTTGCATCTAAAATAATGCGGTCCCCTTCCTGCACCCGTTTGGCTGCTTCATGTGCGATTACTTTTTTTTCCTGTACATTCGTAATGACACGCTCGGAAAAATGCACTTCTGATTCTTCATCCTGCATGCTGACCGCACCGCCATGACTTCGCTGCAGTTTGCCTTCCTTTTCAAGCTTTTCAAGATCGCGGCGAATCGTTTCTTCCGTGACGGAGAAAATATCGCTCAGCTCTGATACGCGGATACTTGACCGTTCATTCACCAGCTCTACAATTTTTTGATGTCTCTCTGCTACCAGCATCCTTTTGCACCTGACCTTTGTTTGTTTTTGTTTATTTTATCATGCCAAATAAAAAACGTCTTTCAGCTCCACCGCCACTGGACTGTTATCCGGATTCGTCTCCATTATCGGCTCCATAAACGCCCACCATTTTTGGCATACTTCTGTCTCTGCCATTTGAGCCCATTTTTCTTCACTCTCAATTTCCACATAAGCAAACAGCTTGCCCGTCGCTTCCTCTAAGAAAATTGAGTAGTTGCGCGCTCCATGGGCCCGCAGTTCCTCTGCCAGCTCAGGCCATAGCTCATCATGACGCTTTTTATATTCCTCATACTGGTCTTTATACACAGTCATCACAGTCGCTTTTCGAATCATCGCCCACACTCCGTTTCTTTTTGTTTTATCATAACTTATTTTTGTTTGTTTTTGAATACCCTTTCAAAACAAAAAAACCGGATGTTTACAAAATCCAGTTTCTTTTATGTTCAACCTCATCTGTCTGCATATGCCTATTCATTTTTCAAGACATATCATTTGTTTCACCGATTAGCACAGCTAATCTTTTCCATAAAAAAACCGGTACTTGTTGTAAGTACCAGTTTCCGTGTGTAGACGAAGTCTCTCGCTTTAAAAAAGAGCCGATAAGTGAAGCCTGCCGGACTGCACGTTCCACGGGCAGTGGGAGCCTCCTCGGCTGCGCCTGTGGGGTCTCCCGACTCACTGTACTTCCCGTAGGAGTCTTCGTCCGGCAGTCTTCACTAAGTGGTGTTGAAGATCCATAAGCAAGGATTGACTAGACATTTTCTCTTTTTTAAACAGAAAGAGACAACCTTATTAGCTCCGTACCATCTTATCACAAGCCACTTGGCGGCGGGAGGGCAGCGAGACTCCTGTGGGACTCAGCGCCTGCCCCATGGAAAGCGGAGCTGCCTGGACGCCGCCCGATCCATCCCATTCACGTGCAGGTCATCCATATAATCTGTCCACAGTTTGAAACTGGTACTTGTTGTAAGTACCAGTTTTCCTTTTTGTTTATTTGCAACCGCTGCTTTTTACCAGGCAACTTCATAATCCACTACGATGACATTGTCGGTTAATCCTTCAATTTCGGACAGAAATTTTTCATGCAGTGGGTGTGTTTGGTACTCTTCTAAAGACTGTTTGTCTTTAAATGTAACATGCAGGCCTAATGTGTACCCTTGTGCCTGTTCTACTTCATCTGTTGCGTTAATGCCGGCTGTTACCTTCATAATACCCGGGATTTCTCCTTGAAACTTCAGCAGCTGCAGTGCCAGCTCCTGTTGCTTTTCCGTTGTTACCTCTTCTTTAAATTTAAAAGACACCAAGTGTTCGTACATGTTTGCTACACACCTTCCTTTTTTTCCGTTCACTCGTTTTATTCCCCATTTTTCCAGCGGATATGCAAAAGAAAAAGCCGCCCGGTGGAAGATCTCTGGGGCGGCCTTTCGCAAAAGAACTTTTTCTTGGTTTTTCTGTTTTATTTGCTTACTTCCTGCTCTTTTTGTGACCGTTTCGACAAAATCGTTTCTTCGTATTGCTTTACCTCATTCAGCCAGCTTTCTTTCACCGGCACGTTCATCTGCTCACAGTAATAATCCCAGACGGCGCCGAACGGATACGTTTTAAACTCTTCCATCAAAGCAAGGCGTTCGGTGAAGTTTCCTTCTTCCTGCAGCTGCTTTAAGTGCTCGTTCGGCACGAGAAGCGCATACAGCAGTGCTTTAATCATATTGCGTGTACCAATCGTCCACGCTGCTACACGGTTAATGCTTGCATCAAAGAAATCAAGGCCGATAATCACTTTATCGAGCGCATCGTTACGGACAATTTCAAGCGCAATTTCCCGAAGCTCGTCATCTAAAATGACAACATGGTCACTATCCCAGCGAACTGGGCGTGATACATGCAATGCCAGCTTATCTGCATAAAGCAGCATGGACGAAATTTTGTTCGAAACTGTTTCAGTCGGATGATAATGCCCCGTATCAAGCAAGCATAATTTGTTGTTTTTCAGCGCATAACCGAGATAAAATTCATGAGACCCTACCACATAAGACTCAGAGCCGATTCCGAATACTTTGCTTTCCACGGCATCCAGGTGGTATTGTTCATCGATATCTTCAGCAAAAATTTGATCCAATGACTCTTTTAATCTTTTGCGGGGCGTCAGGCGGTCACTTGGAATGTCCTTGTATCCATCTGGAATCCAAACATTCGTTAAGCAGGGCGTTCCAAGCTCACGGCCAAAATGCTCACCGATTTTGCGAGATGCGATGCAGTGATCAATCCAAAACTTTCGGATTTCTTCGTCCGGATGCGAAAGTGTCAAGCCGTCTGCTGCTTTTTCGTGTGAGAACAGCGTCGGATTAAAATCAAGGCCGAGGCCATGCTGTTTTGCCCAATGAACCCAGTTATCGAAATGCTCTGGCTTTAATTGGTCACGGTCCACTGCTTCTCCGTTCGTTTCCGCATATAAAGCATGCAGATTTACCCGGTGCGTACCCGGAATAAGCGACAATGCTTTTTCTAAATCTGCCCGCAGCTCTTCTGGTGTGGTTGCCTTGCCCGGGTAGTTCCCCGTAACATCAATGCCGCCCGATAATTCACTTTTGTTCACTTCAAATCCGCCAATATCATCACCCTGCCAGCAATGAATCGAAATGGGCACTTTTTTTAATGTTTCAAGTGCTGTATCTACATCGATTCCCCACTTGGCATATGCCTGTTTCGCTGCTTCGTATTGTTCTTTTACGTTCATACCTTTTCACCCTTTCGATGTTGACTAAATTGTTCTATTCGTTTTGCTGCCTGCTCCTGCGGTGAAAATATCTGGAGCGGAAATGAAGCGCGAATAAGTTCCCTTCCTTCCTGCAGGCTGCCAAGTTCTTTTGAAGCGATCATCTGCATCATTAAATTGCCAACCGCTGTTGCTTCCGAAGGACCCGCATAAACTGTTCTACCGCTTACATTTGCAGTAAGCTGGTTAAGCAGTTTATTGTTTGCTCCGCCGCCGACAATGTGCAGCCGGTCAATCCGCTGGCCGGTCATTTCCTCGAGATCTCGAATCGCAATGGCATAAATAATAGCCAGGTTGTCATACACACAAGCGGCCAGCTCACCGGCTGTTTCCGGGACAGGCTGATTGGTTTCACGACAGTACGATTTGATTTCTTCAACCATGTTAACCGGGTTTAAAAAACGGTCATCATTTAAGTCGACAAACTGGCGGAAATGCTCCACGTTTCTCGCTTCATCTACAAACTCGGCAAACGTGTAATCAACCGGGAGATGCCGGCGCACTTCCTGCATAATCCACATGCCCATAATATTTTTTAACAAGCGGTATGTGCCGAAAACGCCCCACTCATTCGTATAATTATCTTCAAGAGACCGCTCACTGATCACCGGCTCAGCCGACTCAATCCCCAGCAGAGACCAGGTGCCGCTGCTTAAATACGCCCAGTTTTCGCCTTCTCCCGGTGTACCGGCAATGGCGGAAGCGGTGTCATGTGACGCAGCCACTATTACGCGGCAATCCGGCAGATCTGCTCCCGGAAAACGTTCCTTTACAAGAGGGCCAAGCTCCTCCCCCGGTTCCGCGAACGGCGGAAATTGGCGGCGTTCGATGAACAGTAATGCCAGCAGTTCCTCATCAAAATCACGCGTTTTTACATTCAGCATCTGCATAGTCGATGCATTGGTCACTTCTGTAACTGCACGTCCAGTCAGGCAGTATCCCAGATAATCAGGCACAAGCAAAATATGTTTTGCGCGCTTGATGAGCTCTTGTTTTTCTTCATACAATTGATAGAGCGTATTAAACGGTAAAAATTGAATGCCTGTTTTTTCGTAAATGCTCTTTTTGTTTATATGCCGGCTGATTTTGCTTATCGTCTGCTCAGTCCGGCTGTCCCGATAGGCAACGACTTCTTGCAAGCGGTTACCATTTTCATCAACCAATACATAGTCAACCGCCCACGTATCAATTCCTACGGTGACAGAATGATAGCCACGTTTTTTCGCTTCAGCCAGTCCTTTAATGATTTCATTAAGTAAATGATCAATGTCCCAATAACATGTATCATCTATTTCCCGAAATCCATTGGCAAAACGGTGAATTTCGTTCATTACAAGCTTGCCGTCTTTTATTTCGCCCGCTACAAGCCGGCCGCTTGAAGCGCCGATATCTACTGCAATATGCGCCATTTCCATCACTCCTTCTTTCACGCCAAAAGCAGCCGGACTGCCTATGCCATTACTGCATAAAGCAGTCCCTTGCCTGCTCCTGCTGATGAAGCCTTATCGCGTAAACGCTGCCGGCACGCCGCCGTCAACTGTAATCATGCAGCCCGTTGTTTTGTCGGCTTTGGATGAAGCGAAAAACGCAATGGATTCCGCAATGTCAGACGGATAAATGTTTACAAGCAGCGTCGTGCGCTTCCGGTAATGCTCTTCCAGCTGATCCGGTTCAATGCCGTATGCTGCCGCACGTTCATTGCGCCAGTTGGAGCCCCAAATAGCCGATCCCTGCAGCACGGCATCCGGCAGCACCGAGTTTACACGAATGCCAAACTCGCCGCCTTCTGCTGCAATACAGCGGGCCAGGTGTGTTTCAAGCGCTTTTACGGCACTGTAAGCCGAAGCATTTTTCCCCGCGTACACAGAGTTTTTCGAACCGACAAATACCATGTTGCCGCCAATGCCCTGCTGTTTCATTTGCTTGAACGCTTCACGCGCCACAAGGAAATAGCCTGTGCCAAGTACATTCATATTTAAATTCCATTCTTTCAAAGATGTTTCATCAAACGGGCTGGATGTCGCAAGGCCTGCATTATTCACGATTGAATCCACACCGCCAAACGTAACAGCTGCTTTGGCAAAAGCCGCCTGCACCTGCTCTTCGCTGGTCACATCCATTTTCACGGCAGCCGCGCGTTGTTCCTTGTACTGCTCATTAATTTCAGCCGCGACTTTTTCCGCTCCTTCAAGATTCAAGTCAGCCAGCACCACATGAGCGCCCTCTGACACTAAACGGCGGGCTGTCGCGCTGCCAATGCCGCCGGCACCGCCTGTAATAAACGCGACTTTGCGGGAAAATTCTGCTTCAGCCGGCGCTAGAGACAATTTGTACAGCTCGAGCGGCCAGTATTCTACGTTATAGGACTCGTTTTCACTTAAGGATACAAATTCACCAAGAGCCGTTGAGCCTTTCATAACCGCAATCGCACGATGGTAAAGGGCGCCGCTCACATTCGCCATTGTGATGTTTTTGCCGGAGTTTACCATCCCGACACCCGGAATAAGGGTTACACGCGGTGCCGCCTCAAACATCACATCGCCTTCGTTTTTGTTTCGTTCGAAGTACTCTTTATATTCGGCTTTAAACTGTTCTACACCTGCTTTTACTTTCTCGATCAGCTCTTCCGTCGTACCGTTCTGTGGATCCCAATCAATATAAAGCGGCTTCATTTTTGTGTGAACAAGATGATCCGGGCAGGCCGCACCTACTTGTGAAAGCGTGCCGGCATTTCTGCTGTTGACAAATTGAAGCACATCTTCTGCATCATCATAAGTAAGAATCATTTTCTTTTCATCGCTGACTGCACCGCGGATCACTGGCATCACAGCCGCCAATACGTTTTGGCGCTCCTCTTCCGTTAATGACTCGTAAACCTGGCCGCCAAATTCTTCTGTTTGTTTTTGTTTATTTTGGATATAGCTTTCTGCTTCGTTAATGATATTGATGGTTTGGCTGTATGCTTCTTCGGATGTTTCTCCCCATGTAACCAGTCCGTGTTTTTCCATAAGGACAAGCTCTGCATTTGGGTTGTTTTTTATCCCTTCTGCAATCATTTTTGATAAGGTAAAGCCCGGGCGCACATAAGGAACCCATACAAAACGGTCGCCGTAAATTTCTTTGGCAATCTCTTTCCCATTGTCCGCGCAGCAAAGGCTGATAATAGCGTCTGGATGTGTATGGTCAACGTGTTTAAATGGCAGGAACGCATGTAAAAGCGTTTCAATCGACATACGCGGATGCTTGCTGTCGACCATGCAATGCGTCAAGTACTCTACCATTTCTGCATCCGGCATTTCATCGCGCTCAATAAGCGGACGGATATCTTCCAGGTTTAAGCCGGTAAAATTCTCTGCTTTCATTGTGGCTAAATCGGAACCACTCCCTTTTACCCACATCACTTGAATATCGCGGCCCCGAAAATCTTTTTCGGTTGTTTTCATAGATGTATTGCCGCCGCCCCAGTTGCATACGGCGCGGTCAGAACCGATTAAATTGGAACGGTAAACCAGTTCTTCTACACCTGACTTTGCTGCCGCTTCATTGGACTCCCACCAGTTTTTGACCATTTTGTTTTCCTCCACCCTTAATCTTTATTTATGTTTGTTTTATTGTACAATATATTTGTTTATTTTTGAATATATTTTTTGTTTTTTGTTTGTTTTCTTTTTCCCACACAAAAAACCCCTCTCAGCTGTTTAAGCTGGAAGGGGTTGAGTTATCCCTTTAAAAGCGTCTCCGCCCCGTCTACATACACTTTTGTTCCTGTGATATGGGAAGCGTCGTCGGAAACTAGAAAAGCAAACAAACTGGCAACCTGCTCTGGCTGGCCCGGTTTTTTCGTAAGTGGAATGGCATTTTTCGGGATATCGAGTGGAAAATGAATGTCTTTGGTTCGCTCAGATTCATCCATCGACTCAAAAATATTTGTATCAATAGAGCCTGGACAGATCGCATTGACTCGAATACGATATTGAGCAAGCTCAAGCGCCGCCATTTTAGAAAAAGCGGCAATGGCTGCTTTAGATGTACTGTACGCGCTGAACCCTTCCTGAGCAAACTGGCGGCTGCCGCTGACCGAGCTTGTCAGCACGATGCTTCCGCCTCTTTCTTTCATATAAGGGATAGCCGATTTCACGGTCACAAAGGTGCCAACCACATTGTTTTCAATGGTTTTTGCCCAATTTTCTTTGGTAAAATGCTCGATTGGGGAAACAGTCCCCAAAATGCCGCCATTCGCAAAAACACAGTCAATGCTGCCTGCTTCTTCGGCAGTTTTTTGCATCACGCGTGCCATCCCCTGTTCATTGGTTATATCCTCGTGAAAAACAAGCACATCTCCTCCAGCGAGCCGGATTTCTTCCGCTGCGACACTCAGCCGTTCAGCGTTCAGGTCAACAAGACTGATCAGAATTCTGTCTGCAGCAAGACGAAGAGCAGCTGCTTTTCCGATGCCGGATGCCCCGCCTGTAATCACAGCTGTTTTCTTTGTTTTCATATTTATAGCTCCTTTTGTTTATACCCTGTTTCTTTTCGTTTACACACCAAATTGTGCCAGCTGAACAGCTGGCACCACCTATATACAAAAATGAAAAAAGCCTGCGCCAGACTCCCGGCATAGGCTTCTTCCATTCCCTTTGTGAAACGGGAATTTGCTGGAGAAGATCTGCTCATATTCAGCAGTCTACTCTGCCTATTCGCAGGAACCGCTAAATGGATTCGGCCGGCGATTTTTGAAAACCTCGCCGCTTCAAGCAAATCATTCATCCTGTACAGAGCATGCTATTGTGAATAAAAATGGATTATTCACAGATGATGGAATAAAGGCTAACAGTATTTTTTCATCCGATCACTCGACCTGGATGCTTCAAATGCCTTTGTAGCTTCCATTTAGCTGCCTCTGTAATTATCTAGTACCCGGTTCTCTTGATTTGAAACCGCTTTCTAAATCTTTTTTAATTATTTTTTATCTTTTTCTGGATTGATCACAAAAAAAGAAACCAATGAAAAAGAATAAAAACGAGTTGAGAAACACAACGGGCTGTTTTTTATACTTCGTCCTTTAAAGCAGGAAGCATCTGCTGCTTCCTGCTGAAAAGTTATTATGGGCGAATTCGTACTTCTGATGTAGCATCAAAAAAGTGCGCTTTGTTCATGTCGAAAGCCAGTTGCAGTTTTTCACCTGCCGCAATATCAAGACGTGAATCAAGGCGTGCCACAAAATTTTGTCCTGCGATGTCCGAATACACCATAATTTCTGCACCGAGAAGCTCTGACACCGCTACTTTTGCTTCAAAAGCAGATTGCTGGGATGCTTCGAGGAAAATCAGTTCATCATGAATATCTTCTGGACGAACGCCAAGAATGATTTGCTTGCCTACATAGCCCTGATCACGCAGATAACGCATTTTTCCTTCTGGCACATCAAGCCTTTGTGTACCAATTCTTACATAGCCATCGCCAAGATCTGCATTAAAGAAGTTCATTGGCGGTGATCCGATAAAGCCGGCAACAAAGGCGTTTTCCGGATTTTCATATACTTCTTTCGGCGTACCGATCTGCATGATTTTTCCGGCTTTCATAACAACGATCCGGGTTGCCATCGTTAAGGCTTCAGTCTGATCATGCGTTACGTAAATCGTTGTCGTCTGCAAGCGCTGATGCAGTTTAATAATTTCAGAGCGCATTTGTACACGCAGCTTCGCATCGAGGTTGGAAAGCGGCTCATCCATTAAGAATACTTTAGCATCACGGACAATCGCACGCCCAAGTGCAACACGCTGGCGCTGACCGCCGGAAAGAGCTTTTGGCTTCCGTTTCAAATATTCTGTCAGCCCAAGAATTTGGGCGGCGTTTTCTACGCGCTGTCTGATTTCTTCTTTTGGCATTTTGCGAAGCTTTAAACCAAATGCCATATTATCGTAAACGGTCATATGCGGGTAAAGGGCATAGTTTTGGAATACCATTGCAATATCACGGTCTTTTGGGGCTACATCATTTACACGGCGGTCATCGATAAAGAAATCGCCTTTTGAAATTTCTTCAAGTCCGGCAATCATCCGCAGCGTTGTAGATTTCCCGCAGCCAGACGGACCGACAAATACGATAAATTCTTTGTCCTGAATATGAAGATTAAAATCTTCTACCGCCGTTACATCTCCATCATAGACTTTATAGATATTGTTTAGTTGAAGTTCAGCCATTTTCCAATTCCTCCTGTAACCGTTTTCTTAAACCTATTGTATTCGCTTACAAAATAAATAAAAATAGACAGGGTGCACAAAGATCGTTCGCTCTTCATTGTGCACGTTGTCCTTCTCACTTTTGTGTGCTGATTAAACACAGCATGTAAACTAACAGAGCCCCTTCGTAGGAACGGACATCTATGCTTGTCCTGTCAATGAATTTATCAATCCGATATTGCAGGCTGTTGCGGTGCAGGTGAAGCTGCTTGGCAGTCTGGCTTACATTAAGATGATTTTGAATCAATAATTGAAGAGTATGGCGCAAATCATCATCTGATTCAAACCATTTCAATTCCTCCGTAAACAGCTCCGAGAGCTCGCTGCGGCTTTGGGCCAAAAATAGATAAGGAATAACCGTTTCAATCGTTGTGACCCGCTGCTCTGGAACAAGCAGGACCGCTTTGCGCGCCGCTTCCGTTTCCCGCTTATACAGATTTTTTAATAAAGCGGATGCTTGTGCAAACCGTCCAATAAACAGGCGCCCCGTTATGTAAAAGTCCCCGGCGAGCACATCCAGAAACGTTTGCGCCTCTGTTTTTTGGATTGGATAATCAGACTCTTCTTCTATAAGAATGCATTCCCGCTCTCCTGTCCAGACAACCAGAAAAGCATGGTCAAAAAATGTATGGGCCGCTTCTAAAAAACTGCCGCGGTCATTCTCTGACAGCTTCATATATAAAAACCGGACCCGGTCTGCGTTTAAAGCGGGGCATTCCCCATCTTTTATCAGAAAGTTCCACCATGCTTGTTCTGCCGAGGAGAACTGGCTTGCTTCCCCGTCTTCACGGATTCGAACAAAAAAATGGGAAAGAAGCTGTTCTTCTCTTTCAGACACATCTTCTTTTGGAATAGAAATATAGTGGTTCTTTTGTTTGTCGTAATAATGCAGGCGGCTTTCGTCGAGTTTAGGCTGTTCTGTCGTAATGGCTCTTTTGTAAATCACATCGATACTTTGCATCTCGGCTGCCTTCTTTCAATAAGCAGAAGCGATCCGCTGAGAGGAACCGTTCCCGCCCTTTTCTCCTTATTATACTGAAATTCGCTGAAAAACGCCTATCCAGTCCATTCAAAATCATACTGAAGGGAGAATGCAAATAATCGAAACAACGAGGCGTGTATACTCGTTGTTTCATTCCCTTTTTCATAACTTACTTGGTCAATAAAGAAGGATGAAATCATCTTGATTTCATCCTTCTCACTTCTTCTGTTACGCCCACCACATCTCACCGGCAGATTCACGGATCAGTACATCGTTTAAATTTTTCACAGCACGGCTGAAGCCTTCGTCGATAGACATGATTGCATCTTCATGCTCTATGCTGACAACATAATCATAGTTATATAGACGAAGCGCGCTCATCATGTCAGACCACTCTTGTACACTATGACCGCAGCCAACACTGCGGAATGTCCAGGCACGCGACTGCACATCACCGTAAGGCTGCATATCTGTCAAGCCGTACATGTTGACGTTGTCTTGATCAATATACGTGTCTTTCGCGTGAAAATGGTGAATAGCACCTGCTTTACCGAGAATTTTAATGGCAGCCACCGGATCAATACCCTGCCACCACAAATGACTTGGATCAAGGTTTGCACCAATGGCGTCACATGTTTCCTCGCGAAGCTTGAGCATTGTATAAGGAGTATGAACCAGGAAACCGCCATGCAGCTCGAGCCCAATTTTTACATTATGGCTTTCGGCAATTTCGCCAATTTCCTTCCAATATGGAATAAGCTTTTTCTCCCACTGCCATTTTAAAATATCATGATATTCTGCCGGCCACGGAACAACAGGCCAGTTTGGCTGCTTAGCTTCCTCGGAGTCTCCTGGAGTGCCGGAAAAACAGTTAACAACCGGCACATTCAAAAGAGAAGCGAGCTTAATCGTTTTACGGAGTACAGAATCGGATTCTTCCGCAAATGCCTTGTCCGGTGTGAGCGGATTGCCATGGCAGCTGAAGGCACTGATTGTAAGACCGCGTGACGTCACAGCTTCCAGATAATCGGCACGCTTTTTCTCATCTTCCAGCAGCTCATCAAGCGGACAATGCGCGTTGCCCGGATAACAGCCTGTACCAATTTCAACGGCGTCCAGGCCAGCTTCTTTTACATGATCCAGCATGTCCTCAAAGGACTTGTTGGAGAATAACACGGTAAATACACCTAATTTCAATGGAATCGCTCCTTTTATCTGATTTTGACGCTGCGGCCAATTTTGGCGCTTTCGTAAACAGATTCAATGATACTCGATACGTACATGGATTCCTCTGGATTTGTCAGCGGCGTGCTTTCTCCAAAGCAGCAGGAAGTAAAATGTTCCGCCTGCAAAATGGCAAACGGCTTTTCTTCTGGAATCCATGCGATATCCGAGTTGATCAGCACGCCATGCTCGGCTTTGTTCAGGCGAAGCGGAAACACATCAATACCGCCTTTTGTGCCGGAAATGCTGATCGTTTCTTCATCTTTCGGAATGTTCGCTGCCCATGAGGTTTCAAACATGACCACTGCCCCGTTTTCAAGCCGGATAAAAGCCGTGGCATGGTCTTCTACTTCAAAGGTGGCCGGGTTAATTGTACCCCATTCGTTTACCATATCTTTTTGCATACTTAAATGGTTAAAAGTAGCGCCGCTCACTTCAAATGGTTTTGAACTGCCGGTCAGCCACATCGCCAAATCAAGCAAGTGGCAGCCATAGTCGATCAGCGCGCCGCCTCCTTGAAGTTCGCGATTTGTAAATACACCCCAGCCCGGTACTTTACGGCGCCGCATGGATTTAATGCGGATCACAAGCGGCTGGCCAATTTCACCGCTGTCAATCAGCCGTTTGGCCGCACGTGATTCTTTTAAAAAGCGCCAGTGATAGGCAATAAGCAGTACCTTTTTTGACTTTTCAGCTGCGGCAACCATTTCCTCACACTCTTTTGTATTCAATGCCATCGGCTTTTCACACATGACATGAACACCGGCATTTAGTGCCTGTACGGCGGCTGGAGCATGAAATTTATTTGGAGTAGCGATAATCAGCGCGTCAATTTTCTCAAGCATTTCTTCCAGGCTCTTGCAGACGTGCTCAATCCCAAATTTTTCGGCTGTTTCTCTCGCCCTCTCCTCGTTTACATCCATTACGGCCGTGATTTCCGCTTCTTTCACATGTTTAAAAGCCGGAATATGCCGCTCTGTTGCAATGCCCCCTGTACCTAAAATGCCGATTCTCAGTTTTGTCATGTTTGTCACCTCTTTGATTAAATACGGACAGTTCGTTTTGTTTCACTTGATTCCAGTGCAGCTAAGATCACCTGCAATGACTTTTTGCCTTCATTCCCGCAGACAGGCGGAGTCGTATCCTCCAAAATGCTGTTAATAAATTGCTCTACCACACGAGAATTTGTTTGTTTACCTTCTTCATTTGACTGAATTGCACCGAGGCTGTGACGTTCACTGTTGCCATTTTTATATTGAATAATGAGTGAATAATCCGGGTCATCTTCCAAACGCATGATGCCATTTTCTGCGTAAAAGACAGTAGAGTTGTCTTCGCCGCCGTTGTACGCCCAGCTTGCGGCTAATGTTCCAATCACACCGCTTTCCGATTTTAGGACACAGACAGCATTATCATCGACTGTGGAATTTTCCTTGGCGGAGCTCTCGACAAATGCTGCCACTTCTACAAATTCTTCTCCGAGCAAATAGCGAAGCAAGTCGGTTTTATGAACACCAAGGTCACCCATTGCCCCAATAAACGCAAGCTCTTTTTTGAAAAACCAGCTGTTTGTTCCATCCACACTCCAGCCTTCCGGACCGCCATGGCCAAATGCCGTACGAAAGCTGTAAATCTTACCTAAAACACCACTTTCGATAATAGACCGGGCTTTTTGGTGGGAAGCAACAAAGCGCTGATTATGGGCAATCATTAATTTTTTACCGCTTTTTTCTGCCGCTTCGATCATCGCCTCTGCTTCTTTCTTTGAAGTGGCCATTGGCTTTTCGCAAAGCACATGCTTGCCTGCTTGGAGTGCCGCAATGGTAATAGGCGCGTGCAGTACATTCGGTGTACAAACGCTGATGGCATCGACGTCTCCATCTTTAAGTAATTCTTCATAGCTTGTATAGGCCTTTGCATTAAAATGCTCCGCGTATTTTTGGGCCCGTCCTTCCTTTACGTCACAAAATGCTGTTACTTGAACATGCTCGTTTGCAACGTACTCCGGAATATGACGGTGCTGGGCAATGCTTCCGCACCCAATGACGCCTACTTTAATTTTCCCCATTCTTTTTATTCTCCCCTTAACTCTTCAATTGGTTGTGCATTACCGTATACAGGCCGTTCTCGTTTCACCGGAGCTGCCCATTTTACTGCGTTTTGAATGACACGTTGGACATTTTCATTGAAGTATGTAGGATGTGTTTCATGTCCAGGACGGAAATAAAAGATTTTGCCGTTGCCCCGTTTGTAAGTGACGCCGCTTCGGAACACTTCGCCGCCTTCGAACCAGCTCATGAAAATGAGCTCATCCGGCGCGGGAATATCAAAATGTTCGCCATACATTTCCTCATGCTCCAGCTCAAAATATTCGCCGATTCCTTCTGCAATTGGATGTGCAGGGTCCACGACCCAAAGGCGTTCCTTTTCTCCAGCTTCACGCCATTTCAAATCGCAGGATGTGCCCATCAGTGCTTTGAAAATTTTCGAGAAATGACCCGAATGAAGCACAATGAGCCCCATGCCATCGAGTACACGCTGCTGTACTTTTTTTACAACTTCACCGCTCACTTCTTCGTGTGCAATATGCCCCCACCAAAGAAGTACATCTGTTTGATTCAATATATCCTCTGTCAACCCGTGCTCTGCTTCATCCAATGTGGCCGTTTGAACGGTCCGTCCTTCTTCTTTTAAAAAATCTGCGATTACTTGATGAATGCCTTCTGGATAAATCTCTTTGACCGCCTGCTTGTTTCGTTCATGACGAAATTCATTCCATACTGTAATATTCATAGAATCGCTCCATTCTCTGATATTTTTTTGCATGAATCCCGTACCACAACAGAAGTCGGCACTAAAATATTCCGCTTCATCATGTCCGGTTTTTCCAAAAGATCTACCAATGTTTTTGCCGCCTCATAGCCGAGCTGAAATGCATGAATATCGACTGTTGTCAGCGGCGGGCTCGAAAGCTCGGAAAGCATGGAATCCGTAAAAGTGGTGACGGCTACATCATCCGGCACCCGCAAGCGCCGCTCGTATAAAGCAGAGAGCAGGCTCATAGCCATCAGTTCATCCGTCGTCACAATCGCCGTTGGCCTTGGATCCATTTTCATCATCTCATCAATGGTTTCCTTAGCCCCTTCTTTTGAAATTTCTTTTCTAAAAAGAACTTCTGATTGAATATTCGCAAGTTTTAATGCCTGTTTATATCCTTCTTCACGATCTTTATGCACTTCAAACCTCGGATCGCCCCCGACATACGCAATATGTGTATGTCCGGCACGAATCAAATGGTCTGTTATATCACGTGCAGCTTTGACGTTATCGTTATCTACATACATGACCTTGTCAGTATGCTCCGACGGTTTACCGATCATAACAAACGGAAAGTTTTGCTCTAAAAGCAGCTGCAGCACCGGGTCATGATCCTGTGAATAAAGCATAATCATGCCGTCGACGCTTTTGCCTTGAACCATGTTTACAACTTCCCGATAAATGTCTTCATCAGATTCACCACACGTCAATAGGATGCTGTATTCCTTTTGGTGCAGCAGGTCACTCATTCCTTGAAGCGCTGCCGGAAAAAACGGATCGGACAGTGAATGCTTCGTAGACGTTTTACGAATAATCCCAATTGTTTGGGAGGACTGCGTGACGAGCTTGCGTGCAAGCAGGTTCGGATGGTAGCCGAGCTCCTGCATCACTTTTCTTACTTTTTCTTTTGTTTCCTGCGTAATTTTTGGATGGTCCGCGATAACACGGGAGACGGTCGAAGGCGCAACCTGCGCTCTCTTTGCTACATCTTTAATTGTGACAGCCATGACCGGTTCCTCCCTTTTCTAGTTTATAGTACCATTTTTCAAAAAAAATAAGAAAGTATATCGTTTCTCATAATGCCCTGCTGCAGCCCCCGCTGCGTTTTACTTTCCCAGCCGCCCGGGGGCTTCTTGTATTTCTTTGTCTCGATTGGAGCGCTTTTATACGCAGAGCGCTGCTCTTTTTATTTTACAGCTCCATCGGAAACTCCTTTGATAATTTGTTTTTGTGCAAAGAAATACGCAATGATAACGGGGATAATCGAAATCGTTAAACCAGCAAGCGCTAAATGCCACTGCTTCGTATACTGGCCGAAAAAGTTGAACAGCTTTAACGGAATCGTGTCGGTGCCGTCACCGCTGATCACCAGTGATGGAAGAAGGAAATCGTTCCAAATCCAAATCACGTTCAAAATCCCAACTGTAATAGAGATCGGTTTTAGGAGCGGGAAGATAATGTACCAAAATACTTGAAGCCGGTTGCAGCCATCAATCGTTGCCGCCTCATCAAGCGATTTGGAAATGCCTTTAAGCGCTCCGTGATAAAGAAAGATCGACAAGCTGCATCCGAAGCCAAGGTACATAAAAATCAGCCCGTAAAAGTTAAGCGCATTGGCTTTTCCGAAAATCGTAACGAGCGGAATCATAACGGATTGGAAGGGAATCAGCATCGCTGCTACAAACACAAAGAAAATGATACTGCTCAGCCGGCTTCCATTGCGGGATAATGCATAAGCAGCCATAGCGGAGAAAAAGAGAATAACCGCTACGCTCAAAAGGGTTACAAGCATTGAGTTCACGAATGTCTGCAAAAATGTTAATTCTTCAAAAGCCTGCGTAAAGTTATCAAAAGTAAACTCTTCCGGCAATTTTAGCGTATTGGTAAAAATCTCGCGTTTTGTTTTAAAAGCATTGGCAATCATTAAGTAGAAAGGAGAGATCCAAAGAAGAGCCAGTAAAATACCAATAATTTCAAGAGTCCAGCGTTTTCCTGACTTTTTCATTACATCTCCACCTCCTTTTTCTTGTTAATGTATACTTGTGTTAATGAAATAATCGCCACAATGATAAAGAAGATAACGGCTTTCGCCTGTGCTTCTGCCATTTGGTTTAATTGGAAGGCCGTTTGAACAATATCCATGGCAACCATTTTCGTCGAGTCAAATGGTCCGCCGTTTGTGAGCGATAAGTTTTGATCATAAATTTTAAAAGCATTAGACAGCGTTAAAAACAAGCTGACCGTAAAGGCAGGCATTACAAGAGGGAACGTAATATTCCGGAAGCGCTGCCATGCATTTGCGCCGTCGATCTCTGCTGCTTCAAGCAAATCTCTCGGCACGTTTTCCAAGTACGCAATGTAAATAATCATGATATAGCCAGCCATCTGCCAGCTCATCAAAATAACCATTCCCCAGAACCCTGTCTGGGAGTCGGAAAGCCAGCCTTGCAGCCATTCAATGCCGGTTGCCCGTCCAATAGCGTCAAATACTTTTGTAAAAATAAACTGCCAGATAAAGCCGAGAATCAACCCGCCGATTAAGTTTGGCATAAAAAAGATAGTGCGAAGAACGTTTTTGGATTTAATGTAGGATGTAACAAGCATGGCGAGGCCAAGCCCCATAATGTTGATAACGATAACGGAAGCAACGGAGAATTTAAATGTAAACCACAACGATCTTAAAAAGCCCTCGTCGCTGAACAGCTCAATATAATTTTTCACACCGATAAATTCTGCTGCATTTACCCCATCCCAGTCTGTGAAAGAGTAAATAATCCCGTAAATAAGCGGAAGCAGGACGACGACGCCAAGCGCAAATAAAACCGGCGCTAAAAAAAGCCAAAACATAAAGTCTTTGTTTCTCATGCTGCCTAAACCTCATTTCCGTTGAATTTTGGGAAAGAAAAAGATAACAGCTGAAACGTGCCTGTTATCTTTTTTCTTTTCATGGAATTACTGACGCGCTTTTTTCCAATCATTTTTCGCGGCTTGAATCGCTTCTTCCCAAGACGCTTCACCTGCAAGATACTTTTGAAGATGCGCCCCTAAAATATCACTCCATCCAACTGGATAGCCAAGGAATACCCATCCTTGCGTGTTTCCTTCTTCGGCATATTGATAGATCGTTTTAGAAAGCGGGTCGGCAATTTTATCTGCATCATATCCTTCATAAGCCGGGATAAATTTAAATTGTGTTAAAACCGCTTCTTTTCCTTCATCAGACGTGTATAGCCAATCTAAAAATTCTTTTGCAGCTTTTTGAGCTTCTTCATCTGCGTTTTTGTTGACAGCCCAGTATTGTGGAACACCAACCGGCATTTTCATTTCGCCGTCAACCGGGATTGGGAAGATGCCGACATTTTCAGCAAGCTCTGGATCCATCTGTTCGATTGTCGGGTATACCCAGTTTCCTTGCTTAATCATGGCTACGCGGCCTGTTGAAAACAATTCTTCTACCTGCTGTGAATAATCAAGGCTTAAAACCGGCTGTACGGAATATTTGTTTTGAAGGTCAATATACTCCTTGTACTGCTCTGCTTTTGTAAATGGAAGTTCTTTCGCCTGGAATGCTTCCATTACGCTGCCATTAAAATCGTCTGCGATAAAAGAGTTTGAGCCGTGGTTTCCTTCTGTCCATTTTTCTTTTCCAGCAAAAGCAAACACAGCGTCAATGCCAAGCTCGTCCTTTTTGCTGTCCAGCGTTTTAACCGCTTTCGTTAAATCTTCCATCGATTTAATCGAATCTGCATCCACTCCGGCTTTTTCGAAAATCTCTTTGTTATAAACAAATCCGTATCCTTCCTGGTTGTACGGAAGGCCCAGCACTTTCCCGTCTTCTGTCACACTTTCAAGTGTGCCTTCCAGCGCTGCTCCAGCCGCTTTCGTATCGCTTACATCTATCAATCTATCACGGTACTGCTGCACATCAACGGCTCCGTTAATATTAAAAATAGCCGGCTCGTCTCCTGAGGCAAATTTGGATTTCAGCGCCGAAGCGTAATCGTTCCCGCCCCCTACTGTTTGAACATTTATATCAACTTCCGGATGTTCTTCTTCATATTGCTTCGCGAGTTCCTCAAACTGGTTTTTAAACTCCACTTTAAACTGGAAAATATCTACGACCGTTTGATCGCCGCCCCCTCCGCCTGAACTGCCAGATGATTCTTCTTTTTTCTCAGCTGTTGAGCAGCCAGCAAGACCTAGAAACAATGCCGATGAAAGTACGAATGCTTTTTTTGTTAACACGTCATCTACCCCTTTGCAGTCTTTTTATTCGGTCGAAAACAGTAACCGCTTTCAACTTCTGAAATTACTATACCATCGTCACTATGAAAGCGTCAACATTTTTTAAGAAATCGTTTGCATATTTTTTGTAAAGCCTTTCAATGTTAATTTAATAGGTTTTCAATTCTTGTATATACAAAGAAAATCTGAAATACTTGATGCAAACGATTGCTCTTCTTTTCACAATAAAGTGAAATAAAAAAACAGCCTTGACGGCTGTTACAGTGTGTAGACAAAGTCTTTCGCTTTTAAAAAAGAGCTGGTGCCGGACTTCGCGTTCCGCGGGCAGTGCGGGAGCCTCCTCGGCTGCGCCTGTGGGGTCTCCCGACTCACTGTACTTCCCGCAGGAGTCTCCGTCCGGCAGGCTTCACTAAGTGGTATTAAAGAGCAATAAACAAAGACTGAATAGACGTTTTCACTTTTTCAAACAGAAAGAGACGACCTTGTTAGCTTTATACAACCTTGTCGCAAGCCACTTGACGGCGGGAGGGCGGCGCAGACTCCTATGGGACTAGCGGGCTCAGCGCCTGCCCCATGGAAAGTGGAGCTGCCTGGACACCGCCGATCCACCCCATTCATGTGTACGGTTCCGTATTATAATTTGTCTACAGTCTGAAACAGCCTTTACGGCTGTTATTCCACATTGCTATGAAGCTTAAAGGTTTGTTCGTGTGTCCGATTCTGTTTTTCTGCATAGTCCAGACAAAGTACATCAAACAGTACATGGGTGCTTTGATCAAAAAGGGAGCCGAGCGGCTGAATGCTTTTTCTTTCTCCTTCGTTCCGATACTTCGTAGCGGCCGGTATGTAAAGAATAGAAGAAGCATGGGAGGCAAGCGGAGACGCTGGATCCGTTGTGACAGCTATTATTACACATCCTAATTCAGCCGCCCTTTCTGCTGTCCAGCATACACTTTTTGTTTTTCCAGATCCCGACACAAGCACGATGACATCCCCTTTTTGAATAGATGGCGTTGTGGTTTCGCCAATGACAAATGACTGGGCACCAAGATGCATTAACCGCATCGCAAACGACTTTACCATAAATCCAGACCGCCCTTCACCGAATACAAAGATTCGTTCAGCTGATGTTAGATGGTCTGCCGCCCTTTCCAATTGCTCCTTTTGAACGTGACTGGTTACATCTTCAATTTCTGCCAGAACGGCTTTTATTTTTTCCTTCATTTTGATTCCTCCATATTTAACTGTTGTTTGAATGCAGCTGCCGCCCGGGCAGGATCCTCTGCTTTTGTAATGGCGGAGCCGATAATAAAAACAAGTGGGTTCATTTTTTTGTACACTGGCAGGCTTTCTAATGTAATTCCGCCCGCTACCGCTCTTTTTAAGCCAGCCTGCAGGCCTGTTTCACTGTTTTGTTTTGTGCCAAGCTCCTGCTCGTCTTTGCTTGTATGCAGACAAAGAATCGCATTATACCGGCTTAATATTTCCCGCTGGGCAGGTGTTGTATGAAGCAGATCGATCATCATTTGCTTACCTCTTTTTTCTGCTTCTGCTATACAGGCTTCAATCGTCACAAGCGGTGAGGTTCCCATTACCGTCGCGATATCTGCTCCCGCTTCAAAACAAAGCCGGCATTCGTACTGCGCATTGTCATTCGTTTTCATATCGGCAACAATCACTTTATTCGGAAACGCTTTTTTCATCGCCCGGACACTGTCCATACCAAACTCCTTAATAAGAGAGGTGCCGACTTCCAGCCAGTCGACATACTCTTCTGCCGCTGCTGCCATTCCAATGGCTTCTTCAATGGTCATACGGTCTAATGCCAGTTGTATGTTCACCGTACTCCTCCTAACTAAATCGGTTTATTAACCAAAGAAAAAGAAAGAGCTTTTGTAAAAAGCTCTATTGGGCCGAATCCCGAATCAGCAGGCTTGTTTCTAAAACATGCGTCTTTGGGGTAACCGGCTTTTTCATAATTTGCTGAATCAACAGTTCCGCTGCTCTTGTTCCCATTTCGTAAGCCGGCTGTGAAATCGTTGTAATAGCCGGTTCGTAAATATCAGCAAATTTAATATTATCAAAAACAATCAACGCTAAATCCTGGCCAATCTTCAAGTTGTTTTCTTTAGCAAACTTCATGACTTCCATAAAAGATAGATCATTGGCCGCTATGAGTGCTGTCGGAGGATGCTGCTGAAACATTTCTTTCATAGATGGCACAATCGCCTCATATGGAACGGATTTTACATATCGATCCTGAAACGGCAATCCCCTTGCTTCTATCGCTTCCTTATAGCCTTCAAGCCGTTCTCTCCGTGTATACGTCGTCATTGGCGGCGTCACAAGCGCGATACGGTCATGCTTTTTTTCAACTAGATATTCTACTGCCTGGCGGACAGCTCTTCGATTATCGACTACAATCGTGCTTACTTCTACACCTTCTATCTTACGGTCAACAAAAACGATCGGATATTTTTCCCTTTCCAGCTGACGGTATAATTCCTGATTGCCCCCGGACGGAAAAATGATCAGCCCATCGACCTGGCGTGCGCGCAGCATATCAATATACTTTTTTTCTTTTTCCGGGTCGTCATATGCATTGCATACAATTGCATGGATGTCTTTTTTTTGACAGTAATCCTCAATAGCCTGGCATACTTCTGTAGAAATGCCATGGACGATATTGGCCACAATAATACCAATCATTGATGTTCTTTTTTGCTTTAAACTGCGAGCAATTACATTCGGGCTGTACGAAAGGTCTTGAACTGCCCGCTCAATTTTTTTCTTTGTGTCTTCGCTCATGTATTCAAATCGTCCGTTTAAAAATTGCGATACGGTACTTTTCGACACACCCGCTTTTTTCGCTACATCCGCCATTGTTACCCGTTTCATATGTCCTCTTCCTTTAAATCATTTGAATTTTCTTTTATATTACGCTTCTTTTTGCGCAATTCCAAGAGAGGAAGCGGACTCGGGACGTTTTTTTGGCTTTGCGCCTTTTACAGCAATAATCGTCAGGATAGCTGACAGGAATAAGGATCCTGACATAAACATGTAGGAAGCCCCAAATCCTCCGGTGGCCCCGTTCAAATAGCCAACGAAATAAGAACCTGCAAACGAACCAAGCGCACCCATACTATTAATCAGCGCCATCGCTCCTCCTGCTACGTTACGCGGCAGTACTTCCGGAATAATTGCGAAAAATGGCCCGTATGGTGCATACATGGCACCGCCGGCAATAATCAGCAGCACAAACGACAGCCAGAAGTGACTTGTGCCGATCATGTAGGATCCTAAAAACGCAAAGCCTCCAATTAAAAGAAACGGCCAGACAAACGCGGTGCGATTCTGCATTTTGTCTGAAAAATAAGAGGCACTCAGCATGCCGACAATCGCCAATACATATGGAACAGAAGCAAGCCAGCCGGTTTTGACAATATTCATGTTCGGCGCGGCATTTAAAATGGACGGCAGCCACATCACAAAACCATATACACCGATGCTCCAAAGCGCATATTGCGCACTTAACAGGATCACGGTTTTCGAACGAAATGCTTCTGCATAGTTTTTAACCGGCTTGATTCCCTGCTGCTCTTTTTCAATCTCCACCTGCAAGTCCAGCTTTTCTCCGTCTGACAGCCATTTAGCATCTTTCGGTTCATCTACAACAAGCTTCCACCATAAGAATGCCCAAACGACAGCTGGAAGCCCTTCTAAAATAAACATCCAGCGCCAGCCGACCGATTCAATTAAGTAGCCGGACAAAATGGACATCCATAAAACGGTGGCTGGATTTCCTAAAATTAAAAACGTATTCGCCCGGGAACGCTCTGCTTTTGTAAACCAATGGCTTAAAAACACAAGCATAGACGGCATAACGGCACTTTCGACAACGCCAAGCAAAAAGCGGATAACAATCAAAAAGCGTACGTCGCTGACCATTCCTGTTGCCGTCGCCAGCCCGCCCCATAAAATCAGCGACCAGAAAATCAGTTTTTTGGCACTTCGGTTTTCAGCATAGTGGGCACCCGGCACTTGAAAAAAGAAGTAACCAAGGAAAAACAGAGAGCCAAGCAGCGCGGACATGGAAGCTGTAATATGTAAATCTTCCGCCATGCCTCCGGCTGCGCCGAATCCGTAATTGGCTCTATCTAAATAAGCAAGACTATACGTAATAAAAACGACTGGAATGAGACGAAGCCATCTTGATTTAGCGAGCTGTGTTTTCATTGTATGCCACCTCTTTTTCAAATTTGTTCATAAACCGTGCCAATGTCAGCCGGTCCGGATATCCTTCATGATCGCCTGCATGCCCGACGGCCATTGCACCAATTGCGTTTCCGCGCCGAGCGCACTCTTCAATCGGCAATCCTTCGAGCAGACCGCTTATCACACCAGCTGCAAAGCCATCGCCAGCACCAACTGTGTCAACGATCTGTTCCACTTTATAACCCGGCACTACTGCTTCTTGAGCGGCAGTTTTTACATATGCTCCTTCACTTCCGAGCTTTACAATCACACACGGTACACCGCGCTTTCTATAAAAATCAGCGATTTCGTCGGGTTTCGTGTACCCTGTCAGCTGTTCTCCTTCTTCGATTCCCGGCAGCACGATGTCCGCTTGGTATGCGGCTTCGTTTGTTACGCCAATCATTTCTTCCGCTGAAGCCCACAAGGAGGGCCGTAAATTGGGATCAAACGAAATGGTTTTGCCTGCTTTTTTCATAGTGGATAAAACCGATAAGGAAAACGCTCTCATTTCTGAAGACAGAGCAAACGGGATGCCTGTTATATGCAGATGGCGCGCCTGTAAAAAGTAAGCCGGATTCATTTCTTCTTCGGTTAGGCGGCTTGCTGCTGAGCCTTTTCGGTGATACTGCACATGCGGATCGCCTTCGGTCACTTTGGACTTAAACTGAAAGCCAGTCGGATATTGTTCGTCCATCCATACGTGATCAGTATTTACTCCTTCTCTTGCAAGAGCCGCTAAAATAAACACACCAAACGCATCTTTCCCCACCTTGCTTGCCCAGCCGCTTTTAAAGCCAAGACGTGCAAGGCCGATCGCCGTGTTCGTTTCTGCGCCGGCGAGCGCCTGCGTAAACTCGGTTACTTCGTGCAGCGGGCCCGGAGTTTTCGCCATAAACATTGACATCGCTTCGCCAAATGTTACAACCTCTATGGTAGTCATTGTACAACCGCCTTCTTTTTTTCGATATAGTTTTTATAAAGAAACAGATCATTCATGGACAGCGGAAACTCAAGCGCTACTGGAACTGCGGCAGGCAAAAGCTCGAAAATGATTTCCCAGTCAGCGCTTTTCCCGAGAGGAATGGCAACGGTTTGAAGCCCTTCCGGTGTTTCGTTCACCTGCTTTACATGAAGGTAACGAATATAGCTTTTCAATACATGAAATGCTTTTTGAACCGATTCACCTGTGTACCGCCAGTTTCCAGTATCAAATGTAAGGCCGGCTTCCATTCCTTCCTCGGAACAAATTTCTAAAAAAGCAGCCAGCGGCTTAATCGTTCCGCCCTGCTTTGTTTGATCATTTTCAACAAGCCACTGCGTTCCACCAGGAAGAGCTTTGCGAAAAAAATGGTCCATTTCTTTTACATTGGATTTTCCCTTCATAAACGAGCCGAGCGGAAGCTTTAACGTATCCGCCCTTATTTCTGTCATTTCCTGAACGACTATCTGCAGGTTTTCCTTGTTAAAAGCTCCATCTGCCTGAAATAGTTCAACAGGTGCAGAATAAACCGTGTAATGCTCCGTTTGAAATTGTTCCAGCGGCCTGTCCAAAGGAGTAAGAAGCTCACGCCGAATTTCGACTCCTTTGATATCGCTTTCAATAAGCTGTTTAAAAAGAAGAACCTGTCCATTTGTCTTTACTTCTGCTTCGCCAAATGCATTCATCGGAATAACAATCATTGTTCTGCACCTCTTTTTATAAATCGATTTACTAAACCGGTTTATTAGATTATATATCGGTGTAAGCGTTTTATCAAGCCTTTTTTTACCCTTTTTTTGCTTAGGAAAAAACAGGGCTTTGGCAACCCTGTTTCAGATTGTAGACAAATAAAATCTTTTGCTAAGGTAACTCTCCGCTTCTCTTTGATGCAAGGAATGCGGGCTGTTGGGATGAGAGCCGATAAGGCGGCAGGCGCACGGCTTCGCTTTCCATGGGGCAGGCGCTGAGCCCATAGGAGTCTTCGCCGCACACCCGCCGCCTGTGAGGTTAAACAAGACTGTACAGCTTAATAGATACACTTGCCCTATCATCAAAGCGGTAAAAGCGCAGGTGGAGATGCGCTTTTTGCTGATTTTTCGAAACACATGGGGAAGCCGGCCGGACGAAGACTCCTGCGGGATGCACAGTGAGTCGGGAGAGCCCGCAGGCGCATACGCCGAGGAGGCTCCCGCACTGCCCGCGGAAAGCAAAGTCCGGCCAGCTTCCCCTATCGGCTCTCTTTAAGAAGCACTATTTCCTGAAAAGCCACCTGCCGTTTTCAACAGTGAAAGCTTTCATAAAAAAAGATTGACGACTTTGTCGTCAATCTCAAACAGGGCTTATGCTGCTCTGTTTTTATAATTCAATTGTTCTTTTGTCACGGCTGCTTTCGAGCGCCGCTTCAATAACGCGGATCGTTCGTACGCCTTCCTCTCCCGAAACCGGGCACGGCTTTCCATCACGAATACATTGATAAATTTCTTTGTAATAACGCCGGTAATCACCTGGAAGTGTTACGATTTTTTCATCCCCTTCTTTTGTATAAAGCGTTCCATACTGGTCAAGCCGGTCCATTCCCCATTCGGGACTTTCCAGGGGCTCTCCATTTATCAATTCTTCTTCCTGAGGATCTTCCCCCCGCTTCATAAACGTTCCCTTTGTACCGTGCACTTTATACTTGGCGCCTTGCTCCACTGTAATCATGCCGCTGTGTAAAATCACTCGTTTCGTTCCGTACGTTAAAACAAGATGGAAATAATCCTCTACGAGTGCATGAGGGCGCTGCTTTTGAATATCTGCCGTTACACTATCAGGCATCCCAAACAGTGACAGAGCCTGGTCAATCAAATGAGCCCCCAGATCATATAAAACGCCGGAAGCTGGTTTTTTCTCTTCACGCCAGCCTCTGGCAATCACCGGCTCAAAACGGTCATAGTGTGCTTCATACACGTAAACATCACCCAGCCGACCCTCTTCTATCATTTTCTTGACAGTCAGGAAATTTCCATCATACCGGCGGTTTTGAAAAACACTAAGCATCACGTTATGTTTTTTTGCGCAGTTAGCAAGCGTTTCTGCTTCTTGAACGGTCGGTACCATCGGCTTTTCGACAATGACGTGTTTTCCTGCCTCAAGCGCCTGCTTCGTAATATCAAAGTGAAGACTGCTCGGTGTGGTTACGACCACAAGCTCTACCTGAGCGTTATTTAAAACGTCGTCCATTTGTTGGACAACGTCTATAGATGGAAAACTCTCTTTTAATTTCTCTCTTTTAGAAGACAAAATACTGACAAGCTGAAACTCCTCCATTTTGTTTAAAAATGGAGCGTGAAAGGTTGAGCCTGAAAATCCATACCCGATTAACGCTGTGCCAATTGCCTTCAAAACGCCATCTCCTTTATTCTCGTTTTTTTACACTCATTCCCTTTCTATTCATTATTCAAACGAAAGACGCTTAATGTGCTCGATAGAGTGGTACATATAGTATAATAAGGCAGAATATGAACAGAACCTTTTCACTACTTTTGAGAGGATTGACTTATTATGGCCCGCAACGATTACCAGGCAATGCTTTCTAAGCGGATGGAAAAGGAGTTTTCCAGCTGGTTTGAACAAGATCACATCCAAGAACGGGATTTATACCGTTTTTTACATACGATGAAAGGCACAGCAGGCACAATTGGCATGGGAGAAATGTCTGCTTTTTGTGCATCACAGTTGGAAACACTTTCTGAAGCAAGCGAGGCGACTATTCCGGTTCGTTCATTAAAAAACTTTATTTTTTTAATGAGAAGTTTTTTCAATAAGAAAGAATTAACGGCCCAGCCTGAAGTGAAACAGCCCGAAAGTACGCTTCACTCCATCGAAGAAAACAGCGGCTTTGTTTTATTGATTGATGAGGATGCAGAATCCGCTTCTTTTATTAAAGAAACACTAGAAGAAAATGGCATACAAGTGGTAATTGCTTTAAATGGAAAACGAGGAGTCGAACTTTTTTATACCCTTCAGCCCCATATGGTTGTCGCCGATGTTCACCTTCCCGATATGAGCGGATTCGACGTACTGGCGCAAATTGGCGATATTGCCCGAAGCCGTTATGTCCCTATTACATTGGTAAGTACGAACAATCTGGTCGAAAATACCATTCGCGCTTATGAAATGGGTGCGATGGACTTTATTCAGAAACCGCTTAATATGAGCTTATTTGTCCCTTATATTTCTAACCGATTAAGAAACAAATCGGCTGTTTCACAGTCTGCACTGACCGATGAGCTGACAGGCGCAGGCAACCGGCGCCAGTTCGCCCAAACGCTTACGCAAATGTCTGCTTTAGCGGAACGAAAACGACATACATTTACGCTTGTGATGCTGGATTTGGATCACTTTAAAAAAGTAAACGATCAATATGGGCATCCTGCAGGCGATGAAGTGCTTCGCCGCTTCAGCTCTATCGTGCTGACACTCAAGCGGGAAACCGACTATTTCTTCCGTTATGGCGGGGAAGAATTCGCCTTAATTTTAGCAGATACGACTCCTGAGGAAGGGACAGTCTTAATTGAACGGATTCGTGCTAAAATGGCCGAAACCGAATTTACCGTCCCGGGCTTTGATCCTTTTTATGTGACGTTTTCTGCTGGTGCAGCTGAATACAGAATCAATGAATCTACCGTTTTGGCAGAAGCGGACCAGGCGTTATATAAAGCAAAACGAAGCGGCCGAAACCAAACGGTTATTTATGAAATTGACAGCGGTGATGTTAAGCGCCATTTGAATATTATGATTATCGATGATGACCTTCTGGTGCGAAAAATGTTGTCGAAGCAGTTTTCCGGCTGGAAGCCAAATGAAATCGATGTGGTTGTCCACGAATATCCGGATGGCATTACATTCCTAGAGTCAGACTGGTACAAGGCTGATGAGAATTATATGATTCTCTTAGACGGTATTATGCCGAAAATGGATGGCCTTGAAGTGCTGTCAAATGTCCGCAAACGGTTCCCGGATGACAACATTGTCATATCGATGCTGACAGCCCGGACAAATGAAGCAGATATTGTTTTAGCACTAAAAAGTGGAGCGGATGACTACATTGTAAAACCATTTCACCCTCAGGAAGTGGTCGCGCGTGTACAGCGCCTGACAAAGAGGATGTTTAAATGACCCTCTCTTTTTTCCTTCTCTTGACGGTGCTCTTACTTCTATTTCAAATGGGACTGCTCCTTTATTTAGTCATCCGCAAACGTAAAAGGCAGCGTCTGGAAGAAGAAATAGAAAGCCAGTATACGCATTCAACAGAGCCGTTTGCTTCCTATATGATGGATCCATCAGACGCGCGTTTTCTTTATGCCGTCAAATCGATTCCTCATCAACAGGTTGTACTGGAACGGCTGTTAAACGGCTACGTGGCATTTACAAAAGGAGGCAGTGCCTCTCCTTTAGTGCAGCAGCTGTCGGAAGAATTTTTAACAGAACCCTATACACGCGTGTTAAATCAACGCAACTGGGCGCGGAGAGTGAACACCCTTCATTACATTGAAGATTTTCATATGTGCTCTTTAGCACCTATCCTGCGTGAACGGCTGAAGCAAGCTGGGAAACTGGACGTGGAAACCCAGCAGCTCATTCGGACACTGGCTTCTCTAAATGAAGATGTTGTCATTGAGGAGTTAAACCGTTTTTCGAACGCGCCTGTTCGGCTGTTTGTAGATGTACTTCACCGATTAAATAAAACGAATGCTGAAAAGCATGTGAAAGCCGCGCTCGAAGATGAAAATGAAACGATCAAACATGCTGCCTTTACTTATATTGCTCATTCAGGAGCGATGACTTTTTTGCCGCAGGTAGAAAAAGAACTGGCCAGCCCTCAAGTCGAAACAAGAATCCAGGCACTCAAAACGATCTTTCGGCTGGAGTATTTGTCAGAACCGGATTTGCTGGCCCCCTTTTTTGATTCTCCTTTCTGGACAGAGCGAATGTTTGCAGCACGAATTGCAGGTATTATGCAGTTTTCCCGCTATAAACAGACTTTAAGTACATTGCTTGGCGATTCAGTTTGGTGGGTGCGCTATTCAGCGGCAGAAGCGTATACTCATTTTTCAGATGGAGATGTGATTTTAGCGCATTTATCTGAGAATCACCCTGACCGCTACGGCCGGGATATGGCTGCCCAATGGCAGACATTTCGACCTGGAGGTGCCCGATAATGCATATATTTTTTCTTGTTCTTTCGTACTTTATTATTGCTTATATGCTTTTTTCAAGCTTAAGCTATATTCTTTTGTTTGGGCTGGCTTTTCGAAAAGTATACAGAGAAAGTGAATTAGATCCGCGGGAAACGACGGAGGACATTGCCGGAAATGAACGGACCTTTCCGGTCTCTATTTTAGTTCCCGCCTATAATGAGGAAGTCGGCGTAGTCAGCACAGTCCGCTCGCTGTTAGCGCTTGAATATCCGGAAAAAGAGATTATCGTCATCGATGATGGGTCAAAGGACCAAACTTCGGCCCGCATGATTGAAGAATTTCAAATGACAGAAGTGTCTTTTGCCGTTCGTGCTTATTTGGAAACGGCTGAAATCAAAACAATCTATCAATCCTCTATTTTTCCATATATTCGTTTAATCAAAAAAGCCAATGGAGGCAAAGCAGATGCCCTTAACGCCGGTATCAACCTGGCATCTTATCCTTATTTCTGTGCCATCGACGGTGATTCGGTTTTAGAAAACGATGCACTCCTGAAAACAATGAAGCCGATTATTGAGTCGGACGGCCAAATTATTGTAACCGGCGGCTCGGTCCGGATTGCCAATGGCTCGACGATTTCAAGAAGTAAAGTTGAAACCATTAATCTGCCGAGCCACCCGGTTGTACTAATGCAGATCATCGAATACTTCCGTGCTTTTTTAATCGGCCGCCTTGCTCTGAGCCGGATGAATATCCTGCTAATTGTCTCCGGGGCATTTGGTGTTTTTCATAAAGAACGGGTCATCCGCGCAGGAGGATACAACAGGAAAACAGTCGGGGAAGATATGGAGCTTGTCGTCAGACTGCACCGGCTGCTTCGGGAAGAAAAGTCCAAGCAGCGGATTGAATATATCCCAGATCCTGTATGCTGGACAGAAGCCCCAGAATCCCTTGAAGTATTGCGTTCTCAGCGGATTCGGTGGCAGCGCGGGTTATGGGAAACACTTTGGACACATAAAAAAATGATTTTTAACCCTGCCTACGGTTCAATCGGACTTCTGTCTATGCCTTATTTCTTACTTGTGGAGCTATTAGGTGCTGTTTTTGAACTGGGTGGATACTTTATGATTTTTGGCGGGTTCTTTTTTTCCTTAATTGATCCCAAAACAGCCGGCATCCTGTTTTTAGTGACCATTTTTTATGGGTCATTTATTTCTGCGCTGGCTGTACTGCTGGAGGAAATGACACTCCATAAATATCCAAATGTTTCCCACTTGGTTCGGCTTTATTTCTGGGCGCTGACAGAAACGTTTTGGTATCGGCCTTTTATGGTTATTTGGCGCATCCAAGGAATCTTTGCCGCTTTCCGTAAAAAGCACAATTGGGGCAATATGAAACGAAAAGGAATTTCCACATAACTCAGATGGAGGAGGGAAAATGTGAAAAAGATTTTAGTGGCAGATGATGAAGATATTTTGCGTATGTTAATTGTCGATACGCTTGAAGATGACTTTGAGATTACCGAGGCAGAAGACGGTCAGGAAGCACTGGACAGCATTCGGTCCGGCACATATGATTTAATTGTTTTAGATTATATGATGCCGCATTTAACAGGCATGGAGGTGCTGGAGCAAATCCGTAAGGACGGCGTTCAAACACCTGTTATGATGCTTACCGCAAAAGCCCAGGAAGCAGACCGGGAACTGGCCATGTCCTACGGGGCTGATTATTTTATGGCGAAGCCATTCAGCCCCATTGAACTTTTATCACTTATCGAAAGTATTCTGGATTAAAAAAAAGACAGCCCGCTGTGGGCTGTCTTTTTTATTCGTCTTCCTGGGCAAATCGTTTTTGAACAATGTGATAGGACTCTTTCAGCCGTTCGTTTGATTCGGTATCCTGGTCCCAGCCCTCCCATTTATATATATTCATCTTGGAGGCTGCTTTTTCAGGCACCGTTGTTTTTTGATCAAATGACTCGGCAATCCCAATACCTTTGATCTTTTGCTCTGCTTCTATTCCTTCTTTAAAAACATCTCCTGTTGCCTGCAGGCTGCTTGGGTCTTTTACATTCAACAGCAGCCACGGAATGCGAATTTCAACCTCTCCTGTTTCTTCATTTACATAGTAGTCAGATAAAGAGTCATAATCAGGCGATTCCGGGTTGCCGTTGCCAAACCGCATCACGCCTGTTTCATAGTGATCAAACGGCAGTACTTCCCCTGTATCCGGCCGGGTGATTTCCTTATTGAGCGCAAGCCGGATTGGGTTAAAGACACCACTGTTGTTTACCGGTTTTTTCGACGCAGACTTTAACATAGGAACGTCAAATCCATACTGATACAAAAATGTGTCGTAGTACGCATCTACTTTCAGCTTCCCTTCCTTTGTCCCGTCAAATGAAAGAACAAAATCCGGATCATTTTCTTTGAACGTGACAGTTTCCGCCTTGTTGCTTCCGATGCTTGGATGTACGTCAAAATAAAGCGTCGGCATCTTGCCGTTTAACAGCTTAGACCGGATATACAAGTAACGTTCATCGTGTGTGACATACAAATCATCGTTTTCTTTATAAAACGGCTCAATGCCTTGCCAGTCTTTTGTATTTCCGTCTGTTTGGATAAGCTTGCGATCAAAGCTGAGAAGACCGAATTGCTGCTCATTCGTCTGGGCGTTCGACCAGTACGGACGGCGTTCCGGATCATCTAAGTCCATCGTGTTCCACGTCCGCTTAAACCATTCATCCTGCCACGTAAAGACAAGTCCGCCCATCATTCCTTCAGCTAAAATATCATCATACATATGAACTAAGCCTTTACCCTGCTGCTCCTCACTCATAAAGCCCTGATTCAGGCCAAAAGCATTTCGATGTGTCATGCCGCGCGAAGATGGAATGCCGAATTCGGCAATCAGAACCGGCATATCGTGCGCGGCCCGCAAATCATGCAGGTAGCCGGCGTAGCTGTTATTTTCACCTCGTGAATCCTTATACGCTAAGTACTTTTCCTCTAAATTTAAAAAGTCAGGATAGTAAGGATAAGCATGATAGGACGCAAACATTTGTATATTCTGTTTCGGTTTAATGTTATTCGGGTTAACCGAAACCAAATCTTCCTGCTCCTGCGGTTCAGCCGGATGGTCAAGCAGATCGGTTGTAACCCAGTTGGTAAAGCTCATCGGCCGTGTCCACTTATACTGGTCCGCTTCATATTTCATCATCGTATCCATTTGCTCAGCCAGCCAAATTTCCATCGGCTCGGCGTCCTCTGTCCGGATAAACTCTCCATCATACTGCGCAAGATCTGTGTATTTCGTTTTCATGTTGTCAACCATAAACGGGTACCATTCGATTCCAAGCACCCAGCCGATTACGTACGGTGAAATATCAGCCCTATACGTTCCTGATGCGTGACCAATCCGTTTTGGAATATCCGCATTACCGTGAATGACATCCGCAACCCGTTTCATTTCCGCTTGAAATTCTTTTGTAATTTCCGGTGTAAACGCATCTAGGGTTTCTTCTAACGGCCCTTCATCAATCCAGACGCCGTGCAGGAGATAAATCGGCTTGTCCGCATGCTCTTCGTTATACCGCTTCAGAGCGTTGTAAAAGCCCGGCGGATGGAGGGTGTAGACGCGAATGGTATTCGCGTTTAACTTTCCAATATCCGTGAGCCATTCATAATACTCATTTTCGGAAATAGCGGCTTCTCCTGGGAAAGCGCCCGGTTTCCCCATTCCAATATTAACCCCTTTTACCGTCATCGTTTTCCATGTGCCGTTTTGAAACACTTCAAACCGGTCTCCATTTAAACGGGACGTATAAGAGAGGCCACCCTTCTCTTCCACTGGTACAGTCACTGCTTCTTTTTCTGGTTTTTTCTCCATTGAGAGAATACCTTTCATGAGCGGCACATACGTTTTCCAGAAAAAGGCCTGCTCCGGATAAAGCGTGGACGGTGTAATAAGCGCCCGCATGGAGGCAAAACCGGCATACCGATAAACGAAAGAAACGTCTTCTGTGTCGGCAAAATCTCCAGCGAAGTAAAAGAGATCCGATTGTTCATACGAATGGTGGGTAACGGCAGGAAATGAAAGCGGAATTCCTTCCTTTTCTAACACCGTTTTCCCCTTGTCCGACAAATTCCATTGATAGTTTGCTAGAATATCTTCTTTATTGTCCGGCACGGTTATATCGAACCAGTACGAATACGGCGCTCCTTTATCAAGGCCTGTAACTTGTTTTCCCTCTTCTGTAAAGCGCATCGTTAACCGCTCGTTCTCTATTTCTCCCTCTTCATCAGAGAGCACGATTACTTTTTGTTTATCTTCATTCACAAGCACAAAGCCGGCCCCTTCGAATGCCCACTTTTTGCCGCCTGCTTCATAAAGTGAGAGAATTCCATCGGTCAGCTCTTCATTTTCTCTGCTCAAATCGCTGAACGCCCGACCGGTCCATCCGGTTGGCGTTGTATGAAGAAAAGACGCCACATCTTTTTTCACATCGGCTTTTGTTGGAGAAGCAAATGTATTAAACTCCATAATCAAAGTGGTCGGATGGTCAGCCGTTTGCTGTTTGATCGTTTCCCATTCATCCATTTCGAGACCGCCATAGACTAAGTCATTTTCGTTATCATACACGCCATATGTATCGGCCGCATAAATGACATCTGCATCCTCCAGTTTCTCTGGAAGCGCCCGTTCCTTTGTTTTTCTTTCAGGAAAGTATCCATAATAGTCATCTTCTCCGCTAAACGTCTTAAAACGAAAGTGCTTCAGTACCCATGTAAGAGCCCGATGCTCCCGTTTATTATCGGTCGGAACAGTTTTGTCTAAAATTACAACTTTTTCTTCTCTCGTGCTGCCAAGCTCCCATATAATCCAGGGCAGCAGCAACAGCAAAAGAACGAATGGAAGGACAATCCATTTTTTATTTACTTTCATCTTGTTCAGAACCTCTCTCCGGGTAGAAAATAACTCCTTGCTGTATTGGTTCGGTTAAAAATCCAAGTACGGCTTTTGACAGCTGTGTCGGCGGGTACGGTTTTGTTAAGTAATGATTGACTTGGTATGATTTTCCTTTACCCTGAGCCTGATCAAGAGCAGAAGAAATGATAATCGGGATATCTTTGGTTTTTTCTTCTTTCTTTAACCACTCCACCAAATCCCAGCCATTCAGATCGTCGCCAAGCATCAGATCAATCACAATTCCAACAAGCGGTGTCCGCTTTGCTTCTTCAAAGGCTTCCGAAGGTTTCATGTGATACACCACTGTAAATCCGCTCATTTTTAATTCTTCCGATAATAAAAGAGCAAGGCTCATATCATCCTCTACTATCATAACGGAAGGACTGTTTTCATTGCCTTCTAGGCGCGCAATTCGATGTCTGCCTGTTGAAAGAAGCGGCAATGAAAAACGGACTATTGTTCCTTTTCCTTCTTCTGACTCGATTGTAATCGTCCCATTATGCTTTTCGATAATTTCTCTGCAAATTGCCAGTCCAAGGCCCGTACCGCCAATTTTGCGGCGGGCGCTGTTGTCAATCCGCTGAAATTTATTAAACAGCTTCGGTATATCTTCAGCCGGAATTCCGATTCCTTCATCTTGAATGGCGACAATTACGTTATTTTCATCGTTTGAAAGTGTCAGCGTTACATGTCCGCCGTCCGGTGAAAACTTAATAGCATTCCCTATCACATTTGTTAATACTTGAGCGAGACGCTCTTTATCCCCTTCCACCTGCACATTAGCCGCTTCATCCACCATAACGAGTGGATGACTGCTTTCGGTACGGAAGCGGGCGACCGCTTCTACTGCCAGTTCATTGATTTGTAATGGCTCCATTTGATAGACCTGGCTACCTGATTCCATGCGCTGTAAATCCAGAAAATCATTAATTAAGTTTGTCAGCCTTTTCGCTTCCTTGTAAATTGTTTCTAAATATTTCTTTTGCTTTTCAGGCTTCAGCTGTTTATGAAGCAGAAGCTCTGTAAATCCAAGCACACTTGAAAGCGGCGTTCGAAGCTCATGGCTGACTGTGCTGACGAGCTCTGTTTTCATTTGATCGACTTCGTATTCTCTTGTAATATCACGATGAACAAGAATGGTGCCTATTTTTTCTTCATTTACTAAAACCGGAGCACTATACACTTCTATCACGCGTTCTGCCGGCTCTAAAATACGATACCGGTACTCCTGCACATGATGTGTCCCGCTATCAATACAGCCTTCTAGAAATTCTCTCATTTGATCCGGGTCATCTGTTTGATTAGAAATGTGATCAATCCATTGCGCTCTTTCAATGGTTTCATCAAGCGGTACTCCACAATTGATAATCTCACAAACAGCTTCGTTTCGCTGGAGCACAGACCCGTCGTGGCCAACAAATTGAATGCCTTCATTAATGTTGTTAATGATACGTTCGTTTAAAATTCGCTCTTTGACATTGCGGTCGTACAGCTGAATACGTTCAATCGCTAAAGCAACCCGATTTAGTAAGCCCCGCAATTCTTTTTGTTCTTCCTCAGAAAAAGCGCGGCCAATCCGTGAAGCGCCAAAAAGAGCGACCATGTCTCCTTCCGGATTGTTTACGCCGGAAAAATAATCATGCACCAAAACAGAATCGGCAGCGAGCCCTTTTTCATGGGAAGCTTCTCTTGTTACCGTGAAGAAATCATCCTCTTTTAACCGCTGATCAATATAATCCGTTCGGTTCGTTGAAAACTCCTCGAACAGGGCATCTGTCATCCCTTTCAGCGCCCGCTCTCCGCTTTCCCGGATCCAAAACATCCCTAGATCCAATTCATAAATCGAATCCAAATACTCTAGTATACTATCAGCCAGCTCCTGCTTATTTAAAGTAAAAGAAAGAACATGGTTCAAGTCGTTATACCGTTCCAGCCGTTCTTTTGTTTGTTTCGTTTCATGGAGTGATTCTTCGATTTTATGCTGGTGCTCCTGTAATTCTTCCTGCTGCATAATCAGCTCTTCATTTTGAGCTGTTAATTCTTCTTCTTTTTCTTGAATGGTTCGAATCATGGAACCAAATGAAGAAAACAGCACACCGATTTCATCGTTACGCTTTACCGGCAGCAGCGAAAAGCTTTTGCCGGACGCAAAATCATCCGTCGCCTGTCTCATTTGCTCAAGCGGCCGGACAATGTCTTTCATCATGCGCCAGATTAAATAAGCAATAAACGCAAATAGTAAAAATAAAAAAATGACCATTACGAATGTAAACTCATTCGCCTGTTCGATCATTTCCTTTGATAACGCCTCAATATCATCATCAATATCCACCTTATATCGCTTCACATATTCCATAAACTGGTTCACAGAATTAACAATATCGCTGCTAGAATAATAGTTTTGAAGACCTGCATAATCATTTGCTTCCACAAAGCGAATCAATGTGGGCAATGTATCTGATTGGTATGTGCTTAAAAACTCTGTCAGCTCTTCCGTCATTTGCTGCTCTTTTGAATTTAAGCGAACGCCTTTTAACTCTTCAAGTGCGCCTTCTACTTCGTTAAGGCCTTTGTATACACGATTCAATTCCTCATTATCCCGAAATGCTATATAACCCCGCGCCCGAAAAAAAAGATCATTTAAAGAATCGCGCAGTGTTTCCAATTTCACCTGCTTATCGTACAATCTTTCTCGCTCTACTCGCAATTCATCCTGTGAATGCTTCATATAAAGAAAGGCGCCGGTCCCTGCAGCTGTCAATACTAGCAGAATAGACAGCGATAAAAGCAGATAACGGCGCCGAATACCTGACGTGACCGCTTTATTCATATTCCATCCTCTCCCTTCTATTCCTATGATTTCATTATAGATTATAGGCTGTAAAAGTTCATAAAAAAAACCCGCTTTAAAAGCGGGTTATGATCGATCTGATGAAAACATATAGTGACGCTCATTATAGGTGATGGAGAAAATAAGCGCCAGAGCCATCATATTTCCCATCATCGCACTGCCTCCATAGCTAATAAATGGCAGCGGAATTCCTGTAATCGGCAGCAGGCCGATCGTCATGCCGATATTTTGGAACGCGTGAAACGTAATCATCGCGATAACGCCCGCGCACATGTAAGAATAATAAGGAGTTTTTGTGGTCAATGCGAGTTTTGTAATGTGATAGATAAGCACAAAAAACAAACTTACAACAACCGATGCACCGATAAATCCATATTCTTCTCCAATAATACTAAAGATAAAGTCAGTATGGCTTTCCGGCAGATAGACTTCCCGGTAGCCAAACCCTTTGCCCATCGTCTGGCCTGAGCCAATCGCAAGCAGCGACCGGGTCAGGTGGAAACCGATCGAGCTCTCATAGTTATACGGATCAAGCCATGAATAAATCCGATCGAACTGGTACTGCCTGACACCGAGATATTTTTCTAACACTGCCGGCTGCCAGAGTACCATATAAAACACAAGGCCGATCAGAGTAGCGGCGCTGCCAAAGAGAGGAAGGAGTATTTTCCACGTGATACCCGAAACGAAAATCATGCCAAGCAAAATAGAAATAATAACCAGAGACGTTCCAAGATCCTGCCGCACCACAAGCGCAAGCGGCAAAGCAGTAATAGCGCCTAATTTAAGCAAAAGCATCCAATCACTGTTGATCGTTTTAATAGGGTTTTTAGAATGGTGATTCACCATTACCCGAGATAATGTTAAAATCAGAAATACTTTCATAAATTCTGACGGCTGAATGGTTCCTAAGCCCGGAAGCTTGTACCAGTTTTTCGCTCCGTTGATCGTTGGAGCAATAGATGATGGTGCTACGATCAAAAACAACAGCAGCAAAATGCCAAAACCGTACAAATACCAGGCCATGCCGTGAAATTGGTCTGAATCCAGCCGGATAAATACCAGGATAATGCCGATCCCAATCGCGTACCAGATAACTTGCCGGACGACAAAGTTTGTTCCATATTGACCTGTTGTCTGTGCACTGTAAATCGCTGCACAGCTTACAACAAACAGCATAAGCAAGATTAAAATCAACCCGTAGTCGATCCGGCTTGATTGTTGTTGAGAATTCATGTAAACTCCTCTTTCTCGTAAAAATAGACCAATTCTTATTATAACGTTATTGTTCCATTCTACAACAGCCAAACGATTCAGATAGGAGAAATCTAAGCGGGACCGTGATACAATAACTTGAACAAAATGTTCCGGCTTCTGCGTCTCACACTTAAATACGCTGAGTGCAAAAGTCGATGAACCAATCAGAAAGGAAGTTAGCAGAATGGAAGCAATTCAAACACAAGAGCAATTCGAAGAAATTATTGCCGGCAGTGAGCCGGTCATCATTAAATTTCACGCCGGCTGGTGCCCGGACTGCACAAGAATGGATATGTTTATTGATGAAATTATAGCGGACTACAGCCAATACCGCTGGTTTGAACTGAACCGGGATAATTTTCCCGAAGCTGCACAAAAATACGATGTAATGGGCATCCCAAGCCTGCTTCTTTTTCAAGATGGCGAAAAATTAGCTCATTTGCACAGTGCAAATGCTAAGTCTCCGGAGCAAGTACGTGAGTACCTGCAAAACCTTCCTGCTTAATGAACAGCCAAAACCGGCCCGTATACGGGCCGGTTTTTAAAATACGCCTTCGAGTTTATTTAACTCTTTACGCATTTCCTCTTCCGGAAGCTCTTCCCCAATCACAACAATGACCGTCGGCCGCTTGATCGGCTGCGGCTGAAAAAACGGAACGCCATACGCATACTGAAACAGCTCCGGCCGATCTCCTGAATCCTCAAACTTGATGAATCCTTTGATGCGCAGCACCGAATCCGGCAGATGTTCTACCCACTTTCTAAAAGCAGCACGCGGTACGTGATTCACGAATTCATAAGCAAATGTTCGAACATGCAGATGATGGCGGGCGTGATGCTGTTCCTGTGACTGGCTTCCACTGCCAAAAACAACTTCTCCTTCTCCATGTGTTATTTCAATTAACTGAACCTTCTGATTGAGTGAGCGGATATCTCTGCGAACGACTGCCAAGGTTTCCTCGGCGACCAAATCTGTTTTAGTGAGTGCGACAATATCACTCCAGCGTGCTTGATCCTCCATCAGCTTCCGATGGGCAATCGGCAGCCGGTTCCGCTCCACCCACCGGGCACAGTCTACGAGCGTTAAAATGCCTTTTACATCAATTTTCATCGCGATGGATGGAGACATGCAGGCATCGAGCACTTCCATCGGATGAGCAGCACCGGTCGTTTCAATATAAACGACATCCGGCTGGTGTTCCCGGTAAAGCGCCAGTAATTCCACTTCTATTTCATCTTTAATCGTACAGCAAATACAGCCGTTCAACATATCCCGCACAGCCGTTTTTTCTCCGATAAGCGCCGAGTCAACCGAGAGCGTACCGATTTCATTCATCAGAACAGCGACTTTTCTGCCTGCTTCTTTTTCTTTTTGAAGCAGTTTCAACAGCAGTGTGGTTTTCCCGCTGCCAAGAAAGCCTCCAATTATATAAAGTTCTGTTTTCATAGGCCAACCCTTTCTCAAATCCACATAGTTCCGATTTAATACACGTTATCTATTGTACATGCTCCTTTACCTTTTGCCAAAACAAAAAGCAGGAGCGAACCCCCTGCTTTACTTTGGTTTGATCACCAATTCAAGTTTTTCGATAATCAGCGTCATGACGGCATCCACACTCGCATCCTGCCGCTCACTCTGGGAGTAGGCTTCCTGCATGGCTTCAAGCAGGGCCTGCTGTTCATGGGACATGTTTTTTCTCCTTTTATCATGTTACATGTCCCATTCCCGCTGGAATGCGTGATCAAACAGGGCGAAAGCCTTAAATTTGATTTATACGTGTTCTTCTAATTCAACCCAGTCATGCGCCCAATTCTCTATTTCTGTAATAGCCGCTTTTAAGGCGCGTCCTTTTTCCGTTAATGTATATTCAACCCGAACCGGCACTTCTGCATACACTTTTCGAGTGACCATGCCTTCCTCTTCCAGCTCTTTCAGCCGCTCTGTCAGCAGCTTGCCGCTGATCGGAAATCCAGCTTTAATTTCAGAGAACCGCTGCGGCCGATCCAAAAGCTGTTTAATCACAAGGCCCGTCCATCGTTTGCCTAATAACTGCATTGCTTTTTCTACTTTTGGACAAAGCTCCATTATTCTTTCACCTCTTTTATGTACTCCTAGTATACACCATTTTAAAGAAAGATGATATCTTTCCACTTTTTAATATCTAGTCACTTGACTAATTTAATTTATTTTTTTAAACTATGTTTCTAAAGGTAACAAAATTTTATTTGAAAGAAGGTACATAAACCATGTCAAACGGTTCTATCCAAACAGATTTTTACACAGCTGTTCAAAATCGCCGCTCTCATTATGCTATTTCAAAAGAGTCTGTCGCTTCAGATGAAAGAATCCAAGAAATCATTGAATTTGCAGTTAAGCATGTGCCAACAGCTTTTAATTCACAAACAGGGCGTGTTGTCGTTCTTCTTGGCGAACAGCATGATACATTGTGGGATATTACAACACAAACGTTAAAAAATGTGGTTCCAGAAGAAAGCTTCGCTTCTACACAAGAGAAAATGGATATGTTCCAGGCAGGCTACGGAACAGTTTTATTCTTTGAAGATCAATCGATCGTCCGCAGCCTTCAGGAGCAGTTTGCCCTTTATGCGGACAACTTCCCTGTTTGGTCTAACCAGGCATCTGGTATGCTTCAATTTACCGTTTGGACAGCGCTTGAAAACGAAGGCTTCGGTGCAACCCTGCAGCACTACAATCCGCTGATTGATGAAAAAGTAGCAGCCCAGTGGAATATTCCAGCAGACTGGAAGCTCATTGCTCAAATGCCATTCGGCAAACCAACAGCGCCAGCCGGCGACAAAGAATTTGCGCCGCTTGATGAGCGTGTAAAAGTGTACAAATAATGTACCCCTTTTTTGAATAAAAAAGCGCGGACTTTTCAATATTGAAAAGTCCGCGCTTTTTAACTTTCATTGGATGAAGATCCACCGTCAATGATTTTTCGAACCGATCCTCTTTCAATTAAAGATGGCGCCAGCATAATTCGATGTCCAATTTGATCCGGCTGCTTGATGAGCTGTAACAGCTGGTCAAATGAATAATGAGCAAGATCTGTAATAGGCTGTGCAATCGTCGTAAGTCCAGGATCGGCAATTTCCGCATAAATGGTATTATCAAAGCCGATGACCGACATATCCTCGGGTACCCGCACACCCGCTCCTCTCGCTTCGTTGATCAACACAATAGCGATCAAGTCCGTTGCTGCAAATACAGCGGTTGGCTTTTTCGGGAGACGAAGCAGCTTTTGCGCGGCTTTTTTCGCTTCCAAAATATCAGAGCGGGTATCAATAACGTACGGTTCTTCAACCATCACATCTACTTCTGATAATGCCTGCTGAAAACCAATCAAGCGGGAACGCCCCGATTGGCGCTGCTTTTCGTACATAATGGCTAATTCATGGTGTCCTTTCGACAGCAAATATTTACCGGCTAAGTACCCTCCGCGCACATTGTCTGTCATGACCACACTGGCTGAAGCGTCTAAGTGATTCACAGACAGCATTACGCTCGGTACGCCGCGCTCATTAAATTTTTTGAAATGATCCATTTCTTCCGGCTCAATGGCTACCATCACACCGTCGACCTGCTTTTTAGAAAAAAGCTCTAAATATTCCCGTTCCCTCTGCTGCTTATAATCTGTGCTGCACAGCATCAGTGTATAACCAGATTCCCGTGCCCGGTTTTCCAGGGCCCGGGCCACTTCCGCAAAAAACGGGTTGGCAATATCAGGAACAAGCACGCCGACAGTATATGTTTTTTTGCCTGTCAGTGCCGCTGCGACACTGCTCGGCTGGTAGTCAAGAACCCGCATAATCTCTGTTACACGCTTACGGGTTTTTTCGCTGATCCGCCCTGTATTGTTCACGACCTTGGATACGGTAGCAATAGAAACTCCCGCTTTTTCCGCCACGTCATAAATCGTCGGTTTCATATCATCGTTTCTCCTCGTGTCATTCTATTCTTAGAGTAACACGAAACGCCGTGAATCACTTCATGTGACGCTGAAATTTTTCAGTCAGCATCCCGCTTTATTATTTTTTCTTGTGCTTGCGTGCATCGATATAAACTGCGACTGTAATGATGACGCCTTTTAGAATTTGCTGCCAGTATGAAGAAACGTTCATTAAATCCAGCCCGTTATTCATTACCCCAATAATCAATGCGCCGATAATGGTTCCGCCAATCGTACCAATGCCGCCTGTTAAGCTTGTTCCGCCGATAACAGTCGCTGCAATGGCATCAAGTTCGTACATGTTACCAGCCGTCGGCTGCCCGGAAGCAATACGTGCTGTTAAAATCAGTCCGGCAATACCGACTAAAAGGCCATTGAATGTGTATACTAAAATCTTTACTTTTGTTACGTTCACACCGGCAATCATCGCTGCCTGCTCATTACCGCCAATCGCATAAACATATTTACCAAATCTTGTTTTATTTAAAAGAATGTAAGAAATCACACCTATAATGGCAAAAATGATGACAGGTACCGGGATGCCGGCAATCATGCCCTGTCCAAGAAACAATAATGAATCCGATAAGCCGCCGATTGGGCGTCCGCCGCTGTAAAGAAGCGCAAGTCCGCGTGCCGCAGTCATCATGCCAAGTGTCACAATAAAGGGAGCGATATTTCCTTTTGTGATTAAAAATCCGTTAAAAAGGCCTGTGCCGGCGCCAATTGCAATGGCAACAAGGATAGCTACAATGAGTGGATATGTTCCTTCCTGTGCAACGGTAGCAACAAGCACAGACGTCAATGCCACGACAGAACCGGAAGATAAATCAATTCCGCTTGTAATGATAATGAAGGTTACGCCAATTGCGATGATTCCGATGACCGCCATCTGTCTTACGATGTTAATAATATTGTTGGAATTGATAAAGTTCGGTTCAAGTGCCGTCATAAGCCCGATTAATGCAACTAAAATAATGAGCATTCCATACTTTTTGAATATTGTTCCTGCTTTTGACTCTTTTTGAACGCCTACACCTGGATTGTTATTCGTAACGGTTGATAAGTTACTCATCCCTTTTGCCTCCCGTTCTTACGATGTTTTTTGTTTCATTAATTCCCCGCGTGTCGCAAGCTCCATAATCGCTTCCTGTGAAGCTTCCGATCGGTCAAGCTCCCCTGTCTGGTATCCTTCACTCATGACGACAATACGGTCACTCAGCCCGATCACTTCCGGCATTTCCGATGATACGACAATAATGGCTTTGCCCTGCTTGGCCAGCTCAAAGATCAAGTTATAAATTTCACTTTTCGCTCCGATATCGATGCCGCGAGTCGGCTCGTCAAGAAAGAGAATATCCGGATTGTGGAGAAGCCAGCGTCCGATAAGCACCTTTTGCTGGTTGCCTCCGCTTAAATTGCTGATCAGCTGGTCCATATTCGGCGTTTTAATATTCATTTTTGCCTTTTGGTCCGCACAGTCGCTCTCAATTTTCTTCCGGTCAAGCAGTCCGCCTTTTTTATATTTGTTGATATTCACCATGATCATGTTATCCCGCACACTGAGCGGCAGGAAGCAGCCGGTTAATTTCCGGTCTTCTGTCAAAAGGCCGATGCCAGCGCTGATCGCATCTTTCGGCGAACGCATTTTTTTGGACTGACCGCCGACAAGAATTTCTCCTGAATCTGCCTGCATCGCACCGAAAATGGTTTCCAGGATCTCACTGCGTCCAGAGCCCATTAAACCGGCGATGCCGAGTACCTCTCCTTTACGGACCTGGAAATTCACATCATAAAACTTTCCTTCTTTTGTTAAGTTTTTGACTTCAAGGGCTACTTCTCCGATGTCTGCATGCTCTTTATTAAATACCTGGGAAAGCTCGCGGCCGACCATCATTTCAATCAGACGTTCACGGGACATATTGGCGATAGAATCTGTGCCGACATACTGGCCATCCCGAAAAACAGTTAATGTATTGGCAATTTGCTTGAGCTCTTCCATTTTGTGCGTAATGTAAATGATGCCAACGTTTTTCTTTTGCAGCGAGCGGATAATGTCAAATAAATGGGCCACTTCTTTGTCGGTAATGGCGGATGTGGGTTCGTCCATGATGATAAGCTTTGAATCATAGGAAACCGCTTTGGCGATTTCGACCAGTTGCATTTTTGCTACCGTTAAATCAACCATTTTGGCTTTTGGATCGATTGTTGTAATGTTCAGGCGTTCAAAAAGCTCTCTCGTGTTGGCCACAAGCTGCTTTTGGTTCACAATTCCTGTTTTTCCGTATGTTGGTTCGCGTCCGAGGAAGATATTTTCTGCCACATTCATTTCCGGCACGGGGTTTAATTCCTGGTGAATCATTGAAATGCCTTTATCAAGCGCTTCACTGACATTGTTAATCTTCAATTCTTCACCGTCGAATAGGACGCTTCCTGTGTCAGCAGTATAAATGCCGATCAGGATTTTCATCAGCGTGGATTTACCTGCGCCATTTTCACCCATCAAGGCATGTACTTCTCCTTTTTTTACATCCAGCCTAACGTTTTGCAATGCTTTAACGCCTGGAAAGCTTTTCGATATATCTGACATTTGTAAAATGTACGGAGATGTCATTTTCCTCACCCCAAGTTTGTTTTATAAAAGCCGGGCGGTATAAACCGCCCGCTTTTTCTTACTGCCATTTTTTCTCGTATGTTTCTACGTTTTCAGGTGTGATTAATTCGAACTCAACGTAGTTCATTTTTTCAACTTCTTCCCCTTTGGCTGCTTTAGCTGCAATTTCAAGCCCTTTTGATCCTTGGCCAGCTGCATCCTGGAACACAGAAATTTTCAGCTTTCCTGATTTTACATACTCAAGTGCATCCGGTGTGCCGTCAATGCCTGCTACAGTCACTTCTTCAAGCTTACCGGCTGCTTCAAGTGCCATGATTGCACCAATCGCCATTTCATCGTTGTTTGCTACAATAGCGTCAATTTTCTCGCCTGATTGCAGCCAGTTTTCCATCAATGTCATCCCTTTTGCGCGATCCCAGTCCGCATTCTTTTCTTTTACTAGTTTCATGCCTGGATTTTTCTCAATTACTTGCTTGTTTCCTTCCGTACGTTTAATTTCTGCTTCTTGTCCAGATTGGCCGTTCATAATGGCCACGTTTCCTTTACCGCCTAGAAGTTTCGCAACTGCCTCCATTTGCATAATGCCCGAATCAATTGAGTTACCGCCAACAAACGCTGTTGCATCTTCAATTCCTTCATACGTACGATTCACCACGACAATTGGAATTTCTGCTGCATTTGCCATATCCACGATTGTGCCTACAGATTCTGTATCAACTGGTACGATTGCAATTGCATCTACACCTTGTGAAATAAACGTCTCAACTTGAGACATCTGCTTTGCTGCGTCATTCATTGCATCCACATAAACGCCTTCAATATTGCCTGCTTTTTTCTCATAATCCATCATGCCGTCCTGCAGGTAACTGAGCCATTTATCGTCAAAGTCCGGAAGTGCCACACCAATTTTTAATTTATCATCGCCGCCAGCACTGTCTCCTCCTCTACATCCTGCCAATACAGCTGTTAGTGCTACTATCAACGCCATGAACAGAAAAAACTTTTTCTTCATTTTTTTCTTCCTCCCCCAGGTTGTTCATATATGGAAACGACATGAAATCGTTTTCAAAAAATTGAATGTGTTAGATTGCTTGTCCCTGCATCCCCAGCTCGTTTCTTTTACAGCACATACAGTTTCTTCGAAAAAGGTTAAGCGTTTTCCCAATTGGCACTATGTGTCCTTTTTCCTGTGCTTGATGCAGCCTTGCTCAAGAGATCTTCCAGCTTCACCGCATAACTCTTTTAATCGGGAATCCGCACACTCTAATAATCAGTCCCTCACATCTTTGCAAGGATTTTATTCTTTCTTCCTACCTTCATGCTATTACCTCTGAAAGCAATTAATTTTCTGAATTTTCTTGATTAAGTAAGCGCTTAACTAGATATTAATCGATGTGTTTTTAAAGATCAAGAAGAATTTTGCAAAAAAATAGATGTGAACGTGAACAAAATTAAAAAGTTTTCAATTTGACATGTACTTGACTTAATTATCGGGTAAACTAAAAGCATCTAGTAAAGGAAATGCACAGGAGGAAGAATCATGAAGAAGAAAACAATGTCATATGTTATGACGGGCGCGCTATCTATTACAATTTTAAGCGGTGTTCCCTCTTCTCCAGCTCAGGCGGCTTCCCCGCAGCTTATAAAAGAACAAACGGCCTCGTCCGTTGCTCGTACAGGCACAAGAAATTTTGCCGATATCATTGCAGATCAAGCAATGGCACTCGGTATTTATAATGAACATGATGATTTGGAAACAGCTGCTAAAAAAGTCCGTCTGGCAAAATTACAGCGCCAGGCCGAAGCTCTCCATCTTGATACAGCTGGAAAAGATGAAAAAACACTTCGCCTTCAGGTGAAAAAAGCCCATGAAGCCTATGTACATAATGTGGCGGATCAGCTCGGCATCCAAACAGAAGGACAGCGCACAAAAGAAATCATTGCGGCCATTGCGGGAGTAAATAAAACAGCGGCTGAACAATTAAATGGATTTTATTAAAACCGGCCAAGCAAGGCCGGTTTTTTGTCGAACCCTTATAAGAAAGGAAAGGAAGATAGACATGCAGACAGTTTTAATTGCAGAAGATGAACCGGCAATCAGCCAGGTATTAAAGGTATATGTGGCGAAAGCCGGCTTTGATGTTGTACAAGCTTTTAATGGGACGGAAGCGGTTGAAAAGTTTCATTCGATTTCTCCTTCTCTTGTTCTGCTTGATGTGATGATGCCAGGAAAGGATGGCTGGGCGGTATTAAAAGAAATTCGGGAAAGCAGCAGCTGCCCGGTGATTATGCTGACGGCTTTAAATGATGTGAACTACCGGCTGGACGGCTTAAACGGCGGAGCGGACGATTATATCTCTAAACCATTTATCGCCGATGAAGTCGTTGCACGCATACGGGCTGTGCTTCGCCGTTCCGATTCAAAACGCACCGACGAGAATGTACAGCACTTCGGAAGCCTGACGATTGACTTTACCGCGCATCGTATTTCTTTAGGAAGTAAAGACATTACCTTAACACCGCGGGACTTGTCTTTGCTGCTGTTTTTAGCAGCAGCTCCCAACCGCACCTTTACGCGGGACCAGCTTTTAGATGAAGTATGGGGGCATGATTACGATGGAAGCGATCGTGCAGTTGATTTATCTGTGAAGAGAATCCGGAAAGCACTGGCAAAGTGGCCGTCATCTGAGGGGGAAATTAAAACATTGCGCGGCTTAGGGTATCAATTTGTTACGGCGGAATAGAACACGGCGCATCTCACTGCTTCGCTATTGGACAACCCGTTATGCCATTACCCTTGCTCTCGGCCTGCTTGTCCTGGCTATGCTGTCGGTCGTCTGGATTCAGCACACGACTCTTCAAAACCGGCTCGATGTATCCGAGTTTTTAGCAGCGGAGCTTGCCGGCCGCATTGCCGGCAGCCAGCAGGTTGGCGATGACTCTGAGGCATCTTCTTACCTTGACCGGGACATGCTCGATGTGCGGGATGAACTGAGAAAAATGGAATCCCCTCCTTCCATTTTTATTACGGATGTGAATGGTGTGATCATATCCGCTGGTGACGATAACTTATACAAAGAAAGTTCTTTTCCGACCGCTGTGCTGGAGAAAAACAGTGCGGTACAGACCTTTTCCGCCTTAAACGATGACACCATTGTTTACTTGATCAAAAAACCAATCGTGGTAAATGAGGTTACATTCGGATGGGTCGTCATGCTGCAGCCGGAAGATAAATTTGCTGATTTAAACGATGAATACCGTCTGCTCGCGATGCTTATTATCGGCAGCGGCCTGCTTGGCTGGGCAGCGATTTACATTTTATCGCGCCGGCTTGCACGGCCAATCAGTGCAGCAGCTGCCGCGGCCAAAGAAATTCGCAACGGTAACTATGGAGTGCTCCTTAAGCCTTCGAGGGCAAAAGAACAGGAAGTATACGACCTCGTCACGTCTTTTAACGATATGGCTGTCCGCCTTGAACAGCTTGAATCTATTCGTGCTGAACTGCTTGCGGGTGTCACCCACGAGTTAAAAACACCTGTTACCTCAATCAGCGGTCTGCTTCAAGCTGTCAAAGACGACGTTGTTACCGGGGAAGAAGCGAAAGAATTTCTTACGATTTCTTTAAAAGAAACGGAACGAATGCAGAATATGATCAATGACCTGCTCGAATTCAACACGTTTGCAGCCAATGCTCTGCCGGTTTCAACCGCGCCGCATGAACTCAATGAACTAACAGGGGACATTGTTCATGAATGGAACTTAGCCCGTAACCCGGACGGCATACCTATTCATTTTCATCCGTATGAGCGGGACTTGATGGTGCTGACGGATCCTGACCGCCTCCAGCAGATTATGATGAACCTGCTCAACAACGCGGCTCATGCTATTGAAACGAAAGGCCAGCTTTCTGTTACGATTCGCACTAATGAATCGTACGCCCTCATTGACGTAGCCGATACGGGAATTGGTATTCCGGATGCTGAAAGAGCCTTGATTTTTGAACGGTTTTACCGTGGAGAAAATAAAAAATATAAAGTCCGCGGCCTCGGTCTCGGTCTCCCGTTCAGCCAGCTGCTTGCCCGGGCCATGGATGGCGACCTGGAGCTGAAGGAAACATCACCTCTTGGTACAACCTTTACGATTAAATTAAAAAAACAGGACTGATGCCTCCGCATCAGTCCTGTTTTTGGATTACTTGCTAATCGCTTTTTCAATTTCATCAGTCTGTTTTAAAACAGACTGCAAGCCTCCGCCTGATAAGTACCAAACGTTTGCATCAAGGTAAACGACATGATCATTTTTCACAGCTTTTGTGCTCTTCACAAGATCATTTTCTACAACCTGTTTTACAGAAGACTCTCCGTCTACTACAGCCGCACCGCGGTCTATAACAAACAAGTAGTCTGGATCTGTTTCCACTAAATATTCAAATGAAACGCTTTGTCCATGGGTAGATACTTCAATGTTTTCATCAGCTGGTTTTACACCGAATACGTCATGAATAATACCGAAGCGTGACGCAGGTCCGTACGCGCTGATTTTGCCTTCATTCGCCAAAATAATAAGTCCATTTTCGTTCATTGATGATGCTTTTTCGTTTAGTGCCGCTACTTTTTCATCAATAGCTGTTAATTTTTCTTTTACTTCTGCTTCTTTATCAAAAATTTGACCGATTATTGTTGCATTTTTCTTGAATGATTCCATGTAGTTCGACTCATCAACAGCAAGATAAACAGTCGGCGCAATCTCCGCAAATTGGTCGTATAAGTCCATTTGACGGCCTGAAAGAATGATTAAATCTGGTGCAAGTTCATTAATTTTTTCAAAATCCGGCTCTTTTAAGCTGCCTGTGTTTTCATACTTTTCATCTTCAAACTTTGAAAGGTAATCCGGAATATTTTCTTTTGGAAGGCCGACTGGCTCAACTCCAAGTTCTGCCATTGTATCAAGTGAACCAAAATCAAATACAACTACTTTTTCCGGGTTAACCGGCACTGTTGTTTCGCCAAGCTCATGTGTTACGGTTACTTCTTTTGGTGTTTCATTGCCCTCTGCCGGCTCTGTTTCTGCTTTCTCGCCAGAAGTTGATGAACTGCATGCCGCTGCGATTACTGCAAAAACGGCCATAACGATAAATAATAGATACTTTTTCATAATGCTCTCCTTTTATCAGCTAAAATACACGCATATTTTTTGATTGTTAATTTCCTGAATAGACATATCCATGCCATATACCTGTTTGAGTGTCAAGGTAGTAATAATCTCATTGACCGTTCCCTGCGCTTCAATTTTCCCGTCTTTCAGGGCCACAATATAATCGGAATACACAGAAGCAAAATTGATATCATGAATTACGATTAAAACCGTTTTGCCCAGTTCATCAGCCAAGCGGCGCAGCACTTTCATAATTTGAACAGAGTGCTTCATATCCAAATTGTTCAGCGGCTCGTCTAATAGAATGTACTCGGTATCCTGAGCGATGGTCATCGCAATAAACGCCCGTTGCTTTTGCCCGCCAGACAGCTGATCTAAGTATCGGTCCTGCAGTTCCTCAAGCTCCATGTAACGAAGCGCTTCGTCAATGTGAACGTGGTCTTCTTTTGTTAATTTCCCTTGTGAGTAAGGGAAACGCCCAAAGGCAACAAGATCACGGACCGATAAACGCAGGTTTAGATGATTAGACTGCTTTAAAATAGCCATTTTTTTGGCTAAATCTCTGCTTTTTGTTTCGTTTACTTTTTGCCCGTCGATCAGCACTTCGCCAGTATCCGCACTCATCAAGCGGCTGATAATGGATAAAAGTGTACTTTTCCCGGCACCGTTCGGACCAATAAACGATGTGATTTTTCCCTTTTGAATATTGACTGACACATCATCAACAACTGCTTTTAATCCGTATGATTTCGAGACAGACTGCACTTCTACCATTATTTTTTACTCTCCCTTAACAATAAGTATATAAAGTAAATGCCGCCGACAAAGTTAATGATCACGCTAAGCTGCGTAGAAAAAGTAAACACATGTTCAACAATCATTTGACCGCCGGCAAGCGCCGCAATCGACACAAGTATCGAAGCAAAAATGAGAACGGAATGCTTATAGGTTTTAAACATTTCGTAGGCCACATTCACAACGAGCAGTCCAAGAAACGTAATCGGACCAACAAGCGCCGTGGCAACGGAAATAAGAACAGCAATAATAACAAGCAGCCGTTTAACCGTATAATCGTACTCAACTCCGAGGTTAATTGCCGTTTCTTTTCCGAGTGAAAGAACATCAAGATATTTTAAAAATTTCATTAAATACAGCAGCATAGCAGCAGTAATCACGGCTGCCATCATCAAAACCTCTGTCTGGACATTGTTAAAGCTCGCAAACATCCGGTCTTGAATAATTTGAAATTCATTTGGATCAATCAATACCTGCATAAATGAGGTAAAGCTGCCGAAAAACGTACCGAAAATAAGGCCAAGCAGAAGCAAGAAGTAAATGCTCTGCCCTTCTCTACGAAAAAGCAGCCGGTACAGCACAAGTGCAAACAGTACCATAAAGCCGATCGAAATCGCAAAGTTCACCTGCTTGTTCATGACTGTCAGGCTGGTCGAGCCAAGGAAAAATACAAGCGTTGTCTGCACAAGCATATACAAGGAGTCAAGCCCGATAATGCTTGGCGTTAAGATCCGGTTGTTCGTTACCGTTTGAAACAGCAGTGTAGCGACTGCAATAACTGTTCCTGTCAGCACAATCGCTGCAATTTTTTCTGCCCGTCTTGGCAGAGCATAGTCCCAATTAGGTCCAAGCTCAATAAACATATAGCCGGCTATCGAAGCTGCCGCCAGCACAATTAGTATGATCAGTTTGCCCTTTTCACGCATAATCCCGTCTCCTCATCAGCAAGTAAATAAAAATCCCGCTCCCAATAACGCCAACCGTTAAACCGATTGGAATTTCATATGGGAAAATGATGATTCGCCCGAGAATATCGCAGAACAAAATGAATACAGCTCCTAAAAGCGCGGTATCAAACAAGCTGTTTTTTAAATTGTCCCCCCGGTAAATCGACACAATATTCGGAACAACGAGACCAAGAAACGGAATAAGCCCGACTGTCAGCACAACGAGTGTGGTAGACAGCGCCACAATAACGAGCCCGACGTTTACAGCCTGCTTATAATTCAAGCCGAGATTTTTTGCAAAATCCTCTCCCATTCCGGCGATCGTAAACCGGTCGGCGAAGAAGTAAGCAATCACAACAAGCGGAATACTTATGTACAGCATTTCATAGCGCCCGGCTGTAATCATAGAAAAGTCTCCCTGCAGCCAAGCAGACATGTTTTGAATCAAATCGTGCTTATACGCAAAAAATGTTGTGATGGAACTGATAATATTTCCGAACATAAGCCCGACAAGTGGAATAAAAATAGGATCTTTCATTTTAATCCGGTCAAGGATCTTCATAAACAGAAACGTGCCGGCAAGAGAAAATAGAAAAGCAATAACCATTTTTTCAAATGGACCAGCCGACGTAAAGACAATCAGCGCAATGAGGATACCAAATCGGGCGGAATCCATCGTTCCCGCTGTAGTTGGCGAAACAAATTTGTTGCGGCTCAGCTGCTGCATAATAAAGCCACTGATACTGAGCGTTACTCCGGCAATTAAAATACTGATCAGCCGTGGAACCCGGCTCTGCCAAAAAATCTGCGTCTGGTGATCGCTAAATCGAAACAAATCCAACGGCGAAATAGTGGTAACGCCGATAAACAGTGAAGCAAAAGATAATAAAATAAGCAATAATACTAAGTAACGTTTTTTCATTCATTCGCCCTACCCTTTATATTGCTGTCAGGCAGTTAGTGATAGAGAGATTCATTCTCAATTGAAGCGAAAGATAAAAGCCGATTGGAAACCGGCATCCTTTCTACGACAAATTACGTCGGATACGATCCAGCGTGCGCAGGCACTGTTCAAATTCAGCCGGATCAATTCCGTTTGATGCATCTTGTATGGTTTGAAAAGCGATCGCTGTATAATCGTCCTTCATCCGCTTGCTTTCTTCCGTTAAAAAAACAAGATTTACCCGTTTATCCGTCGGATGCGGACGCCGTTCAACGAGCCCATTTCGTTCCATATTTGCAACAAGACGCGACACACTTGGCTCATCCCGTTCATTTAACACGGCAAGAGATTGCTGCGTTTGACCGTCCCTTTCAAACAAACGGCTTAACAATTGCCATTGTTCATGGGTAATCGGATAACCATTGGATCGAAAATGCTGATTCAACCTGTTCGTCATCAGACGCGAGCTTTGAAACAGCTTGTATCCGAGTGAATCATCCAGCTTATACATAGCTCTTCACCTCTAACAGCTTATCTCCATTATTGTAATGGAAATAACTTGTCTGTGCAAGTATATGTCGTATTAAACGGATGCGGGCAATGATGCTTCTACAAACGTTTCGTTTTTAAAATCCAGGATATAATCCGGTTTTTCCCGTTTTGTGCGGTGGCCGGCAATGTGAATCGGACTTTTTTTCCACCCTTTATAAGCTTCTTCTGATTCCCACTGGATCGCCACAATCACTTTTTCATCTTCTTTGCTGCGTAAACGGACCCAAATTTTTTTATCGATAAAGCCATCCATTTCCGCCATGGCATTTTTCCCTTGAAAGTTCTCAACGACCAAGTGGGATGTGCCCGGTTTTACCGTAATGGTTTTCATTTCAACAAACATGGTTTACCTCCTTTTTACCAAAATGAAATTGTTTTTTACTCTATCATTATATTGATAATGATTTTCAGTGTCAATGAGCAGTTTACTAAATGAATTGTTTTCCCGTTTGGCAGATTTTCCTTTATCATGAAACAAGAAAGAAAAAAGGAGCTGCTTCCATGAAAAAACAATCGTTTGCAATTCAATTCTGGAAACCGATTCTTATTCTTTGGCTGATTGCGGCGGCTGTTTTTGGATTCTTTGCTGCTAAGCTTCCTGCCAAGCTTGAAGGAGACGGTTTTCGGACAGATGGTGACTATGAAGTGGTTCAGCAGGAGCTGCATGATACATTTCATTTTCCGGAACAGACCCTGCTTGTTTTATTTGAAGAGAGGAATCATGAATCCTCTAAGGCCTTTCAAACAAATATTAGCTCTGTCTTAGATGAAATTGACCAGACTGTATCGCCCCCTGCCATCGATTCACCTCTTGAAAAAAAAGAATGGCTGAAAGAGGACATCGCTTATGCCGCCATTCATTTTGATGATTCGTCAAAGCCAATGGATCCTGTGATTGATGACGTACGGGCTATTTTAGCAAAAGAAGACGGCATCTCGCTGACAGGCGGACCTGTTATTTCAAAAGATATTAATCAAGCGAGCCAGGATGACTTAAAACGAGCCGAACTGATTGGACTGCCTGTGGCGCTTATCGTGCTCCTGCTTGCTCTTGGAACTGTGGTCGCTTCGATTCTTCCGCTTGTGATTGGCGGTATGACGATTATTGTCGGCTTCGGGATTTTATCCTTTATAGCCGACTCGGTTGATTTGGCTATTTTCATTTTAAATATCGCCCCAATGCTTGGACTGGCACTGTCGATTGACTTTTCACTTTTATTTATTAATCGTTATAAAGAAGAGCGCTCTCGTGGCCGGTCAATCGATGAAGCAATCCGGATTACACAAGCAAAAGCCGGCCACTCCATTCTTTTTTCCGCTTTATGCGTATTTATCGGGCTTGGTTCAGTGCTGCTGATCGACATTGATATTTTTAAAAATGTGGCCATTGGCGGTATGACTGTGATTGCGGTCGCGGTGATCGCGTCCATGACACTGCTTCCGGCGCTTCTAAAGCTTCTTGGCAGCCGTATTTACAAAGGACGGATTTTGCGTATCTCCGGAAACTCTGCCAGCCGGTGGCGCTTATTTGCCCGATTCGTGATGAAGCGTCCTGTTTTAGTCGCGCTGCTTGCTCTTTTTCTGCTCGGCACAGCGGTGATTCCAGTGAAAAACATGCACCTGGCCATTCCAGCAGCAGATTCATTGCCGACTACGTTTGAATCCCGTACGGCTTACGATAAAATTGAAGAGAACTTTATGAAAGATAACGCTTCAACGGTGTATGCAGTCGCTGAACGAAAAAACGGCTGGCTTGATGAAGACGGATTAACGGTTATGAAAGAACTTGAACAGAAATTAAAGCAGAGCGAAACCGTGAGTGGTGTAGAAACCTTGTTTTCCATAAGCGGCCAGCGTGATCCGGCTGTACTTGCGGCTTCTCTTGAAAATCCGCAAACAGCCGCAAAGCTTGAACCGGCAATGGAAGGCTTTATTCAGGGAGACAAGCTTTTGTTTCCCATTTCACTTAACGCAGAAGCCGCCTCTGACAAAGCTCAGACAGTGGTTCGGAACTGGAGCAGGGATGACTGGCCAGTGAAGATCACATTTGGCGGCCAGCCTAAATTTAACCAGGAGCTGTATGATGAGATTTTTGATAAAGCAGCCCCTGTGCTGGCGGTTATCTTGATTTCAACCTTTTTTATTTTAATGATCGCGTTCCGGTCGGTTCTCATTCCGCTCAAAGCGATTATCATGAATGTTCTCAGCCTTGCTGCTACGTTTGGTATTCTTGTCTGGCTGTTTCAAGGAGGGCATCTTGGAATGGAACCAGCTTCTGTTTCTCTTATTCTGCCAGTGCTCGTTTTCAGTCTCGTGTTTGGCTTAAGCATGGACTATGAAGTGTTTCTCATCTCCCGCATTCGTGAATTTTATATGGACACATATGACAATTCATATGCGACTGTAGAAGGGCTTGCAAGCACAAGTAAAATTATTACTTCTGCTGCTGCCATTATGATCGCCATTACCGGCGCTTTTGCTTTTACCGGCGTTGTGCCAGTAAAACAAATTGGAATCGGTATTGCGATTGCCATTGCGATCGATGCGACCATCGTGCGCCTGCTGCTTGTGCCCAGCTTAATGAAACTGCTTGGCGCAGCCAACTGGTGGATGCCGTTTCGAAAAAAACCAAAAAAGCAGTCTTCTTAAACAGAAGACTACTTTTGCAAGCCTGCATTCAGCTATGAAATATCGAGCCGGCGACGATTTCATCAGCGCTTTTTTGCAATAGCTCTTCTACTTTGAATGGCCCGGATCGCTCTGAAAAAGACTGGACAATGTGATAGCCGATACAATACCCAATCCACTTGGGAAGGCGGCGATCTTTTTTTCCATATAAAAAATCATGCTGTAGTTCTTTATCTGTACTCTCCAGCGCAGAAACAAACGCTTTTTTCCATAGTTTCATTGCCGTTTCAGGTGAATACAGACCCGCCCAGGGAGCAAGCTGCTTTTCCCCATACAGTTCTTTTACCGCAAACTCAGCTATTCCTTCTAAAACGAGGGCCTCTTTTAAACGTAAAGAATGATCTTCTTTTTTAAAATGATCTAACCAGCATACATGATTGTACTCATGTGCCAGCAGGGCTTTTACTTCTTCTCTTGGTAAATCAGGTGTCAAAAACAAAAAAATAACTTTCCCGACAGCAGCTCCATTTTTCTTAGGGATAGTCGCTCTGCCTCTCCAGCGTGCTTTTCGTATCGGAAAAAGAACAATATGTGCTTCAGGTCCATTCCACTTTTGCTGCAGCTCTTTGTATTCCCGTGCCGCCAGATCCCACATACTGCTTTTCTCCATTTCCTCCACTGTGTTCCGTACTTTTTTCCATCCAGACGGATCAAACAATCCGGCGGCAAGCAGGTGATAGTGAAGTTCCTCTGGGCTGAACGCTGGAAAAAAAGAGACCAGCGGAGCACACAGTGTCTTACATTGAATAAAATACACTTCCTTTTTTCCTTTTCTTTCACACTCTCTTATAAACTCATCCAGCCATGCTCTGCTGTTTAATACCGGCATGATGCTGCCTCCTTTTTCACTGCCCTTCTTAATATATATATGAATAAGTTTATTTTGGAGCAGCCGTACTGTTTTTATAGAAAAAAAGTATATTTCATAGACTTTTCGTTTATCCATCTCTTTTTTTCCTGCATAAACTATGAAACAAAGAAAGGAGGAATATCATGTCTCGAGCACACTTTTATCATCTTTGCTCACAGCACACAGGAAAAAAAGTGAAAATTACCTGCCGTGATGGCAAAGTTCATACAGGAAGAATTACCCGCGTAACGAGAGACCATGTTTGGATTCGTCCTGCCGGCTTTTTAGGAGGGTTTGGCTACGGATTTTATGGCTGGTATGGCTATGGATACGGCTATCCGGTTGCCCTGGCGGCTATTGCCGGTTTTGCCCTCGCATCTGCCTTTTTCTTATGGTAAAAAAATAAAAAAACGGTCATCCTATGCAGGATGACCGTTTTTAAAAGCGGGTTAGCCGGTAACAAAGGACTTGAATTTTTCATAATCTTTTCGATGACATTCAACCGTCAGCTTTGTTCCATTCTCTTCATACTCTGTTTTGAGCACAGCCGCGTGCTCATTAAAGTACGATACAACTTCCCCTTCATCAAACGGGACAAGCAGGGTACAGCGAACATAGTCTTTAAACAAGTGCTCTTTCAGCTTATTTGTCAGCTCGCTGATACCCGCTCTTTCTTTGGCGGAGATATATACCGACTCACCGGCTGTCTGCGGGTATTCGACACCGGCCCGGTCTGCTTTATTGTATACATAGACGACCGGCATGTTTTCTGCCCCAATATCTGCGAGCGTTTTTTCCGTAATATCTATCATTGTTTCAAACTGCGGGCTTGATACATCAATGACATGAACAAGCACATCGGCAAATGCCGCTTCCTCCAGTGTTGAGCGAAACGCTTTTACAAGATGGTGCGGCAGCTTGTTTACAAATCCGACCGTATCAGCGAGCAAAAACTCTTTTTTATCCGGAAGCTCAATGCTGCGCACAGATGTATCCAGCGTAGCAAAAAGCATATCTTTCTCAAAAACCTCTCCCCCGTCTCCGCCGTACGTTCCGAGCATTGCGTTCATAACAGTTGACTTACCGGCATTTGTATAGCCGACAAGCGCAGCAACAGGCAGGTTGTTTTTTTGGCGCTGTCTGCGCTGTACAGTCCGCTGCTCCGAAATTTTCGCCAGTTCTTTGCGTAAATAAGAAATTTTCGACTCAATTTTCCGGCGGTCAAGTTCGAGCTTCGTTTCCCCGGCACCGCGGTTTTTAAAGCCTGAGCCGCCCCCCTGACGCCCAAGTGCCACATACGTGCCGACCAGGCGTGGCAGCATATACTGAAGACGGGCCATCTCCACCTGGAGCTGCGCTTCTTTCGTTTTGGCACGCCGTCCGAAAATGTCTAGAATAAGCATAGTACGATCGACCACTTCGCAATCAAGCTCTTTTTCAAGATTTCGAATTTGCGATGGCGACAGCTCACTGTCAAAAATCACGACATCCGCTTCCATCTGTTCGACAAGGTGCTGCAGCTCTTCTACTTTTCCCGTTCCCATATACAGAGCGGGATGTGTACGAGGCAGATTTTGCGTCAGCTCCCCCTTTACTTCGATGCCGCACGCTTCCGCGAGATTTTTGAGCTCTTCCATTGAGTACAGAAAATCTCCCTCGCTATCCGTATTTACACCCGCTGTAATGCCCTTGAGTTGTTCGGTTTTTGTTTCGTTCATAGGGACCTCCGTTCTGAAAAAACCGCAGACATCGGCCTGCGGTTCGGTTTCGTGCTGTTAGTTTACCACGCCCGTGTCTTTTAAATCAAACGCTGTGAACGCTTCTTTCCATATAAAAAAGCGGGGTATGCACCCCGCTTACAAAAAGACGAAATAAATGACCGCTGCCAGAATGATACGATAAATGGCAAACGGAGTTAATTTGATACGGTTAATTAATTTCAAGAAGAACTTAATGGAAATTAAAGCGAAAATAAAAGCACTGATAAAACCGACCGCATAAAAAGGAAGATCGGAGCTTGAAATATACTCAAGGTTTTTCAACAGTGAAATAGAGCTGGCCCCAGCCATAATCGGCACGGCCATAATAAACGTAAAATCCGCTGCAGCACGATAACTCATGCCAACAAGAACCCCGCCGGAAATGGTAGATCCAGAACGTGAAAAACCGGGAAGCAGAACAGAAAGACATTGGAAAATACCAACAAGAAATGCCTGCTTATACGTTATTTGATCAACAGTCTCTGCTATATTAGCCGTCTGCTTTCTGCCCCTGTAAAGGTCTGCAATCATCATCAGGACAGCACCAGCCACAAGTCCGATTAACACAGTCTCGGTTGTAAACAAATACTTATCAATCGTATCTTCAAACAAAACACCTAAAACCCCGGCCGGAACCAATCCAACAAGCACCTGGCCAAGACGAAGCCGATTTTCTTTGCCTCGTGTTTCTTTGTTTAAGCCAAGCAAATCAATAAACCGCTGCCTGAATACAACAACCACCGCTAAAATAGAACCAAGCTGGATGACAACCTTGAACGTATTAGCTGCATACTTTCCCAAAAATTCTTTAGAGTGAAGCCACATATCATCGACAATAATCATATGCCCTGTTGAAGAAACCGGGGCAAATTCGGTCATTCCTTCTACAAGCCCGAGAATAACCGCTTTTAATAGAGTGATAAAATCCATTCCTATTCTCCTTTGTCAGATTTCCACTCTCTAAAGTAGCATACTTTTCACTATACGCCAATCGATTACTGTTTAGACTTCCATTCTGCCAGAATCTTGAGAGCCGCTTCTTTACTTAAATGAATACCGCCGCTAAATGAATGGCAGTCAGGTGATGCAGCGCCCGTTATATAACACATTTGCGTTTCTTCCACCTGCTGCTCTGTGTACTTCTCAATCGTAATTTCATCCTGCTGTCCTACCACCCGTACCCGGTCTTCCGGAGAAATACCCAGCTCCTTCCGCACCGCTTTGGGCAGAACCACCCGTCCCTGCGCATCCATAATTCGCTTTGATTTCACCGCAATCATGCATTTCACCTCTTTTAGTAAGATAAGACTACTATTCCACCCTTCCTTTTTTTAGTCAAAACACGATAAATAAGGAAAAAAACAGAAAAAATGCTTTTCATAAGATCCTATTACCTAATTAACTATTTTAAAAATGAATCTTATAGCTTATTTTTTACGATAAATAGGCTTAAACACCTAATAGACCGAATATAGAATGTAAATTTACTGTTTTTACAATTAATGTTAAAACTAGTTTTTTAAATGATACGAAAAGCTTCTATCTATACTTTGCTTTAAGAAAAAGAGAACAAAAGGAACGCCTTATGAAAACTGAGTTTTAGAATTTTAACAGCAGCTTTATCAGCTCTTCTCATTTCCTACATCCTTATTCTTCAACTCTAATTTACGAATGTAGAGAAAATGCATGAACAGCTTAACGATTTGTCTCCATCCTCTGCCGATCAAAAAAAACAGATCACAATAATATAAAATAAAAAACGCCTTGCGAACAAGGCGTTTTTCTTATCAGAACAATTAAGCGAGATGGGTTTTGAACCACTGTGCTGCTGCCTGCACTTCTGTGGCTGTCAGCATATGACCATTCATTTCCCAGTGAACGTCTGTTTCTGCACCGGCACCAGCCAGCAGTGCCGCTAAATCATCTGTTTCTTTCGCCGGACAAATAGGGTCGTTTTTTCCAGCTGTAATAAAAATAGGGGTGCCTGTTAAATCCGGAAGTTCAATCCCTCTTCTCGGCACCATCGGATGATGAAGGATCGCACCTTTTAAAAAATCTTTCAAATGAAATAATAGACTTGCGGCAATGTTTGCGCCATTCGAGTAGCCGATCGCCACTACTTTATTCCGGTTAAACCCGTAGTCGCGTGCCGCCTGGGCTAAAAATTCATTTAATTCATTTGTGCGGAATACTAAATCTTCCTCATCAAATACCCCTTCTGCCAGCCGTCTGAAAAAGCGCGGCATACCATTTTCAAGCACATTTCCCCGCACGCTCAATACAGATGCATCCGGATCAATACTGTCAGCGAGCGGCAGCAGGTCATGCTCGGTGCCTCCTGTTCCATGTAAGAGAAGCAGGACACGGTCGTTTGATCCTTTTCGAAATACATGTTTCATGGCGCTTCCACCTTTTCTGTTTTTATTATCTTGAATTAAAGATAATGGTACAGGAGGAAGAGAAGCGCGTCAATTCCTTTTCCCTTAATACGCAGCCGCCAGAGCCATTTCACGTTCCAGCTGCTCCCGGCAGTTGACGACGTCGCCAATGACAATTACAGCCGGATTGCCTATTTCCTGCTTCTGCGCTTCTTCTGCAATACGACATAGCGGCGCTGTTACAACGCGCTGTGCATTTGTCGTGCCCTGCTCAATCACCGCGGCCATCATTGCCCCTTTGCGGCCATGGTGAATGAGCTGCTTCGTAATATGATCTAAGTGTTTCATGCCCATATAAATCACAAGCGTGTCTACAGACGTGGCAAGCTTCGACCAATCTGTTTCCCCTTTGCCCTCCATTTGATGCCCGGTGACAATGGCGAATGAATTGCCATATTCCCGGTGTGTGATGGGAATATTTGCATAAGCAGGTGCAGCAATGCCCGCTGTAATACCCGGAATAATTTCAACCGGGATGCCAAAGCTTCTCGCATAAGCAGCTTCTTCGCCGCCGCGTCCGAACACAAACGGATCACCGCCTTTTAAACGCACCACACTTTTTCCGTCAGAAGCGAACTTTACCATCAGCCGATTAATACGGTCCTGAGTCATCACATGATTGCCTGGAAACTTTCCGCAGAAGACGCGGACAGCTGATGGTTTTGACTCCTTCAACAGCTCTTTGTTTACAAGCCGGTCATATAAAATAACATCGGCCGTTTGAATGGCTTTTAATGCTTTAACGGTAATGAGTTCCGGATCGCCCGGCCCTGCTCCTACAATCAATACACCCATCTTTGTCCGCCTCCTTCTTTAAATAAATAAGTATACGTCGTCGTCTTCAATAACGGCTTTATAAGTGGACACACAGCCAACATCCGGCGCCTGCACTTTACCATCAGTTGTGCAAATTTTCCAGTCATGCATCGGGCAGAAAACGTGCTCGCCGCTGACAATTCCTTCTGCGAGCACCCCGCCTTTATGCGGGCAGCGATTTTCAATTGCTCTGACCGTGCCATTTCCAAGTTTAAACACAGCCAGTTCCAGCTCTCCCACCCGGACGGTTTTTCCCATTTTCTCCGGTAAATCCGCAATGGATGCGATCCGTACCTTCTCCAATGTTTTCTCCATGTTCATGGCCCCCTTTTATTTTGTCGTGCTCACAAGCTCCGTTTCATATAATTCTTTTCGGATTTTTTCGCTTTCGATTACTTCTTTCCACGGCTCTTTTGTGACAGACAGTGCTTCGTCGATCCGGGCATTCAGCGCATCACGCGTTGCTTTATCGGACAGAACTTCTTTAATATGGTCAAGGCCGACACGCTCTACCCAGGCCGCCGTCCGTTCAAGATATACCGCATCCTCCCGGTAATACTGCATAAATGCACCTGTCATTTCCATTACTTCTTCGTTCGTTTTTACTTTGCAGAAAAGATCGGCTGCCCGCAGATGGGTTCCGCCATTTCCGCCAACGTATATTTCCCAGCCGCCGTCTACACCCACGACTCCAATATCCTTGATTCCAGATTCTGCACAGTTACGCGGGCAGGCAGATACGGCCATTTTCACTTTATGCGGTGTGCCGATTCGCTCGAATTTCTTTTCCATCTGGATTCCCATGCTCATGGAATCCTGGGTGCCGAAGCGGCAGAAACTCTCACCGACACAGGTTTTAACCGTTCGTAATGTTTTTCCGTACGCATAGCCGGACGGCATATCCAAATCCGCCCACATACCCGGCAGATCCTCTTTTTTTACACCAAACAAATCAATCCGCTGGCCGCCGGTTACTTTAATGAGCGGCACATTATATTTATCTGCTACATCAGCAATTTTCCTCAGATCATCTGCTGACGTTACACCGCCATACATCCGCGGTACAACTGAATATGTGCCATCTTTTTGAATGTTGCCGTGCATCCGCTCATTCACAAATTTAGAGGCTTTTTCATCTTCGTATTCTTTCGGATTAATCATGCCTAAATAATAGTTCAGTGCTGGACGGCACTTTGAACAGCCGCCGTCTGTTTCCCAGCCAAGCACATTCATCACTTCTTTTGTATGAGTCAGCCCTTTTTCGCGAATTGCCTCAACGACTTCATCACGGGAAAGCGTGGTACAGCCGCAGATCGCTTCTTTTTGGTTCGATGTGTCAAATCCATCTCCTAATGTATGGGCAAGCAGGTCTACAACTAGTGGTTTACAGCCGCCGCATGAACGGGATGCGCTTGTGCAGCCTTTCACTTCCTCGACTGTCGTTAAGCCGTTTTCTTTAATGGCGCAAACAATGTCGCCTTTGGATACACCATTACAGCCGCAGATCAATTCACTGTCATCCATGGATGCGACAAGGCTTTCGCCGCCTCCCGCTTCTTCTGCAGCGCCGATGTATTC
>NZ_JAVJNG010000180.1:0-264 GCF_038806185.1 Domibacillus sp. 8LH
TTGTTTAAGTTTCTCGATGAGCAAAGAGTCTTAGCAAGCACGGAGGATGTGCTGATTAAAGCCCGACCCACGTTTCATTACCGTTTACCTGACTGCCAGATTGATGACCCAGCTTGGGGAATAAACGTCGCGTGGAATGACTGGATTGAAGTGGAGCGATTGGCCGCTGACAAACAACGTTTAGACGCCTGCTGTTCCGCTTACCATGAATTTTTACAGAGTCCATTAAAACGCCTAATGGGTGACTGGGCGTCAATCGTGGAG
>NZ_JAVJNG010000181.1:0-264 GCF_038806185.1 Domibacillus sp. 8LH
CTGCAGAACACCTAGTTTATAGAACAGTCCTTAACGACCTTACGATAGAACGATGCACGAAATTGGTTGAGGAGTATATGAAGTAAGGTAAAGTAGAGCATTCCCAATGGGAGTGTTCTACTCTCGGCCGATATGCTCCAATTAATAGATACTTCAACTCAACGAAATTAGTCAGCTTATAATTCAATTTGCTTAATTATCCTAGCTGGATTCCCGCCAACGACAACGTTATCTGGTACATCTTTCGTAACGACTGCCCCAGAG
>NZ_JAVJNG010000182.1:0-264 GCF_038806185.1 Domibacillus sp. 8LH
TCCCCTAACTGATAGGAGGAGGTAATTAAGCTGAAATCTTTAATGGCATCTACTTCGTTTTCTTTGCCGATCGAGACATTAATACCATGGTCTGTATGTTTGAGCAGGCTAATTATTTCCTCTTCTTTATCCATCATGGTAAAGAAAGAGCGGATTTTATCCACATCATTAAATTCAGGCTGTCTTAAAATATTGGATTTACCACCAATATAAAGTTTGACCGGGTGATCTGACAAAAATGCTGCTTTAAGGTAATCATAGGAT
>NZ_JAVJNG010000183.1:0-264 GCF_038806185.1 Domibacillus sp. 8LH
GCGCGAAGCAGCCGGTGCCGTAGGTCGATTTCATCATGCCGGGCCGGAAGCAGGCCTGCCCGCAGGTGGCGGCCTGCTGGTCGCCCGCCACGCCGAGGATCGGGATCTCGCGCCCGAAGAGATCCGCGCGCGTCATGCCGAAGGGGGCCGCGCAATCCCGGACCTCGGGCAGCATCTCCATCGGAATGTCGAGGAGGCCGCAGATCTCCGGGTCCCAGATGCCGCGGCCGATGTCGAAGAGCATGGTGCGCGCGGCATTGGTGG
>NZ_JAVJNG010000184.1:0-264 GCF_038806185.1 Domibacillus sp. 8LH
TCCCTCTGGCGTGTAGTAGGCTTTTAAGCCTTCAAATACAGATTGCCCATAATGAAAGGTCATTGCTGAAGGATCAATTGTTAATGGCTCATATGGCACAATACGTGGATCATGCCAACCAACTGGTTCTGAATAATCCATGATAAACATGTGATCTGTGAAGAGTCTTCCAAACTCTAATTGATCTGTTTTCGGCTTATTTTTCTTTGTTTTGCTATGATGTACTTCGACTGTCCATTCTTCCATGTCACTAACCCCTTGTGG
>NZ_JAVJNG010000185.1:0-263 GCF_038806185.1 Domibacillus sp. 8LH
GAAATGGGCGCAAGAATTGAATAAGACTTGCATTAAAAAACATTTAGTTAAAAAAAGTGGGTTTATAGAAATTTTATCATTTTTGGAGGATATTTAATGGATGAAAATATAGAAATTATTCAGTTTTACTATAATGACTCTGATTTAGAAGATATTGGGGAACTATATTGTAGGACATTTTTAGAAAAAGGTTTTTCACGTGAAGATAAAGAAAACGCTATAAAAAACATAAATAAACACACAAATTATAAAAGCTTTAAAGG
>NZ_JAVJNG010000186.1:0-263 GCF_038806185.1 Domibacillus sp. 8LH
GATCTAAATAGTCATTATTCAATGATTTTTACTCCCTTTCAATTTATTATTGGTGTTGGGCGGTTTTGAGGAACAGGAGCTTCAAAAGGTGCACGCTGATAAATTGCCTGTAATTCTCCAAGCCCCTGTATGGATTGTTCAACGTCTTTTTGCATTAATGTTTTCAAATCATCATCAAATACCAGTCCTTGCATTAATTTTGATTTTGCTAAGCAAAGGGTTTTAAAATTAATAATTTCATGTAGATCCAATGACTCATGATC
>NZ_JAVJNG010000187.1:0-263 GCF_038806185.1 Domibacillus sp. 8LH
GGGTACGCCCGTCAGGTTGGATTTCAGGGGCCGGATAAACTCGCCCGGGCTTTACGCACCGGAAAATCCGGGGCCATAGGCGTCATTTTTAACGATGCCATGAGCTATGTTTTTATCGATCCGCATGACGTCAGCCTGATGCGCGGCGTCGCGACCCGCTGCGAAGACCGTAATATTAATCTGGTGCTGATACCGCTTCAAAAAGGGCCTTCATCGCTCACTACCCTGGTGGACGGGTATATTCTCAACGCCACGCATAACAG
>NZ_JAVJNG010000188.1:0-263 GCF_038806185.1 Domibacillus sp. 8LH
GGTTTGTCTAATCTTGTTCTTGATCTTGGGCATGTTGATATTGTAAGTGGTGTGCTTGCTGCTTGTAATCTTAATGCAGATCAAGAGAGTAAATTAATTGAGCTTTACAAGGCAAAAGATTTGCCCGAGCTCGATCGATATGCCGAAGAGCTTGGGTGTCTGACTGATATTCAAAAGCAATGGTTGGTCGGTTTGCCGCGTTTATGTGGTGGCAAAGAGGTATTAAAGCACGCGACAGATTTGCTTGGAGATGTGAATGAATC
>NZ_JAVJNG010000189.1:0-263 GCF_038806185.1 Domibacillus sp. 8LH
GCTCGAGGTGGCCGACATCGGCGCCATCGCCGAGATCGCCCATGCCGTGGGCGCGCTCGTCATCGTGGACAATGTCTTCGCGACGCCCGTCTTCTCGACGGCGGTGCGGCAGGGCGCGGATGTGGTGATCTATTCGGCCACCAAGCACATCGACGGGCAGGGGCGCGCGCTCGGCGGCGTGGTCTGCGCCTCGCAGGCCTTCATCCGCAAGGTGCTCGAACCCTTCATGAAGCACACCGGCGGCTCGATGAGCCCCTTCAACG
>NZ_JAVJNG010000018.1:0-12366 GCF_038806185.1 Domibacillus sp. 8LH
TGGTGGAGGATGACGGGATCGAACCGCCGACCCTCTGCTTGTAAGGCAGATGCTCTCCCAGCTGAGCTAATCCTCCAAATGGTGACCCCTACGGGATTCGAACCCGTGTTACCGCCGTGAAAGGGCGGTGTCTTAACCGCTTGACCAAGGGGCCTTGCTTCTTTATATATATGATTTTAAAATGGCTCCACTGAGCTACTGCGGAACAGTCCGTATCAGCGACAGCTATTAAATAATAACACCATCAATTAATAGAGTCAACACATTCCTGAAATTTTATTACGAAAATTTTTCTTTGTATTTTCCTTTCCTTTATTTTAGAAGATACCCTATTCAAAGAATCCCTGTCTACCTGGATAAAGTACTAAGTTTCTCTTCATCTGCCTGCATTTCTGATGAACCACCTTCAAGGCAGACTGGCTACCTTTCTTCCCTTTTAATGATCTAATTTTGATAGGATCCCGCTGGACGGACGATCTGATTCCAAAACGACTGAAGTTTCTTCATCTTATTTTCTCGCTTTTCTATCTCCCCCTTTCTCTCTAGTTCTTTATGCAAAAAACGGATCTATTCTTTTAAAAGAATAGATCCGTTTTATTAGCTAGCACCTCACAACAGCTTGTTTCTATTTTATCCCCAAATTTCTTTTGCCACATCCACAATAAATTTTAATTTTGCCCATTGCTGTTCTTCCGTTAATTTATTGCCATGATGTGTGGAAGCAAATCCACATTGCGGGCTGATGCAAATTTGTTCAAGTGGAACATACTTAGCTGCTTCCTGTACACGAGCTTTGATTGCTTCTTTATCTTCTAATTCGCCGTTTTTAGAAGTAAACACCCCTAGCACGACTTGTGGTCCGCCTGCTGGAATATGTTCTAGCGGCTTGAAATTACCAGAACGCTCATCATCATATTCTAAGAAAAAGCCGTCTACTTTTTCTTTCGCAAAGAAACTCGGAGCGATTCGGTCATACGGACCTTCGAAAGCCCAGGCAGATTGATAGTTTCCGCGGCAAAGGTGAGTGGTGACTGTTAAGTCTTCTGGTTTGCCTTCAAGCACTCCGTTTACCACACGCAGAGCAAGGTCAATCAATTTTTTTCTTTCCAAATCGCTTTTCGCAAATGGAAGCTCCGGTGCACAAAGCCCTGCAATATACACATCATCCAGCTGCAGGTAACGGCAGCCCGCATTATAAAATGCGCTAATCGCATCGCGATAGGTTTGGATAATATCCTTTGCGAAATCTTCAACCTCCGGATAAATGTCTTCGTTGCGGATACCGGCATTAAAAAATTGATTTGGACTTGGAAGTGTGATTTTGGCAACTGCACGGTCACCCACGATTTCTTTAAATTCGATAAAATCTTTAAGATGAGGATGATCGGGATTAAAAGATACCTTGCCCGTCACACGCACATCATACGCCTCGGTTTCTACACCTTCAAATTTATATCCATGGTCAGGAACATACCCTTCTACACCGTTCAGCTGCTCCATGAAATCCGTATGCCAAAATCTGCGGCGGAATTCGCCGTCCGTTACCGCTTGAAGGCCGACTTCAATTTGTTTGTCTACGATTCTTTTGATTTCTTCTGTTTCCACGGCGTGTAATTGTTCAGCTGTAATCGCACCCTCCGCAAATTTCTTTCTCGCATCATGAATTGATTGAGGGCGAAGCAAGCTTCCTACGTGATCTGCTTTAAATGGCGCTTTAACCGCTGTTTTTGTCATTTGAATTCCTTCCTTCCTCTTGGTTTATGGAAAACGTTCTTCATTGGAGTTCTCCCCTGGATAAGACTGCTTTTCTCTTGTCTTATTGATGTGAGATAAATGTAACATGGAAAAACACGCGCAGGATAACACAAAAAATCTATTTCTTGTTATAGCTTTAAGCTAGAACCACCGTAATTCTATGTTATCCTTTTATTTAAATACGGAGATATATTCATCCCTCAGACCATTAGTTATAGGGATAGAAGTATACTTATTCGACTACCACACAGAAAAAGGCTTCCTCCCTATTCAATGAATGAAAGACCTTGTTTGGTAAATGAATTTTTGAAGGCTTCTTTCGCACAGATTGTGGCTTCGGCATCAGGAAAGAGACTATGTACATTTTTTGCAGTATCATTGATACAAGTAAAAAGATAAAAATGGTGGTGAAATGTGCATGCACTATAAAAAGTATGGAGATAAAAGCTCTGCGCTCATGGTCTTTATTCACGGCGGCGGAGTTAGTGGGTGGATGTGGGATAAACAAGTTGAATACTTTTCTTCACAATTTCATTGTTTAGTTCCTGATCTGCCCGAACAGGGAAACAGTAAAAGCGGAACACCCTTTACCATAAACGGAGCGGCTGAGGAAATCATTACATTGATTGAGGAAGCAGGTAAAGGCAAACCTGTTATTGCAGTCGGTTTCTCGTTAGGAGCTCAAGTGTTAATCGCCATGCTCAGTAAAAAGCCAAAGCTGATTGATTTCGCCATGATTAATAGTGCTTTAGTGAAACCTATACCTTTCGTGAACATGCTAACCAAGTCTATGCGGTTTGCCTTTCCCCTTGTAAAGCTTAAAGCTTTTTCTAACATCCAGGCAAAATCTATGTATATTGATGAAGACTACTTCAATATTTATTATCAAGAGAGCCGTCAAATCAGCAAGGATACATTTTTCCGAATCATGAACGAAAACATGTCATTTAAAATACCACAAAACTTCAAGAACGCACGAAGCAAAATAGTCGTTACCATAGGAGAGAAAGAAAAAAAAATCATGAAAGACTCCATGAAGGAAATCTTGAAAAGCAACCCTAATTGCAAAGGTGTGCTCCTTCCCGAAATAGGTCATGGCTTTTCTTTAGCAAATCCTCTGCTTTTTAACATCTTGCTGGAAGAGTGGATTGAAAATGATGTTATCATCAATGAAGTAAAACAAATTTCGCAAATATGATAGGAGCATTTACTTTTTATTTGCTTCAAACTCTTTACGCGTCAATACTTTTTGATATTTATTACGACAGCGGTTCTGCTACAGATCGTTTAAAATAAACAAACGTGAAAGGATTAGATATATCTTGTTCGTGTGGAAATAGTAATAGCAACTGCGCTTGATTCCTTATAAGTCGGAACCTCACTGTCTGAAGAAGTGATTTCAATTAGCTCTTTTGCTTCCTCTATGTCCACTATGCTCTTACCGTGTTTAGCCGGGCCCGAGCGTCATGAATGCTGTTTAAGATCAAATAAACACCGGCAGTTGCGGATCATTTCGAAGGAAGAGTTTTAATACAGAGATTTCAATTCGAATCGAATGACCAATCTGCACGGTCATTATGCAGCATTAATGTTCTTTATTTTCAATAATTCTCCATATCTTATATAGCTTTCTTAAATCTTCTTCTTTTGATTTCTGCAGCTCTTTGAACCATCGTTTCATTTCGGGATCATTTTCAAAAGCCATAAACTCACTTTCTTCATTATTATCTTTTCCTGCATTCTTCACTCCATGAAGGTAATCCAAAGAGACCTCATACACATTCGCTAACTTTACCATCGTGTTCGGATCAGGCGTACAAGCACCCGATTCGTATCCAGAGATTGTACTTGGTTTTACACCAATTTTTTCGGCAACGTTTTTTACGTATAACCAAGTCGCTCCCGCAAGGATTTTAAATTTTTGCTTATCAACTCGCTCATCAGTCCCCTTCTCCTTATCCGTTTTATCTGTAAGAATTTCAAAACTTTCATTTTAACTCTAGTAAACCCTATTTCTCATCGTTCTTATATGGGAGTCCTTATGTAAAAAAGCGGATTCCCGTAACGAAGGAACCCGCTTTTTAAATTGACTTGTTCAACTGTTACTTTAAGTGTAATTTTAAACTTTATATACCCTTTAATCTTTTAAGCTTCTAAAACTTACGTTAACTACGAGAGTTAAAGCAACTGATAAGGCGGATAGTTGTATATCAGCTTATACACACAGTTATTTTGATTTAATCCCCGCACCACAAAGAGGAATTATCACTTTTTCTTGAGGGGTTTTCTTATATTTTAAGTAACCTGCATAGTTAGCAGCTGTTGTCACTTCAACATAAAAACCTTTATCAGCAAGCATTTCACGTGCACTTAAAATTTCATCTTCTTTAATATCAATAAACATCCCCTTTGTTTCACGCACAGCTTCTAGAATTTGTTTTGAACGTGCGGGTGCTGCAATGGCAATACCTTCTGCTAATGTGCCTTTGTTCGTGACAGGTGCTGCTATCGCTTTCCCCTTTTCGAAAGCATTTGCAAGAGGCGCACAGTTTGCTGCCTGGATGGCAATAATTTTCGGTATTTTTTCTATTAATTTATTTTCGAACAACTCTTTGAAACCATAGTATGCACCAAGTAAAAGTGTACCATTACCTACTGGGATGATTAACGCATCTGGCACTCCCTTTAATTGTTCATAGATTTCATAAGCGTACGTTTTCGTTCCTTCATAGAAATAAGGATTATATACATGGCTTGCGTAAAAAACTTTTTCTTCATCTACTGCTTTTTGCGCTGCAGCTGCAATGTCTTCTCGCGTGCCACGAATTTGTTTAATGGCAGCCCCGTGCGCTTTTACTTGAGCAATCTTTTTCGGTGATGTTTCATCACTCAGGTATATGTCGCATTTCATATTACAGCGTGCCGCATATGCTGCAATGGCCGTTCCTGCATTACCGCTGCTGTCAGCAATCACTTTTGATACTCCTAACTCTTTGGCCTTCGTCATTAAAACAGCGGCTCCTCGATCTTTAAAAGACAACGTAGGCATCATATAATCAACTTTCACATACGCATTTGGCTCTTGGGCATCTAGAACAATTAAAGGAGATTGGCCTTCACCCATTGTAATAGATTCCCACGTCTTAGAATCTTTTGCGAATGGCATTGTTTCAACATAACGCCATAAAGAGTTCGGATAGTTATTCCAGGCTGCAACATTAATTTGGGGTGTCTCTTTTACTAAATCTAATACGCCGCCACAATTACATTTCCATAAACTTGGTGTAATATTATGCTTTTTCCCGCAGCGGTTACATATATACTGTTCCATCATTTATCCATCCCTTCAAATAGTTTTTCATATAAAATATACTTTTTTATATGAACAGAGTAAAAAAATTTATCACGAAATATATGCAATTGCCTCAATTTCAATTTTAAAGCCAAAATGTAATTCATTTGTTGGCACCACAGTACGTGCCGGTTTATGCTCACCGAAAAATTCTTTATAGACAGCATCTACTTTATCCCATAGTTTCACATCCGGAATATATAATGTCATACGTAATATTTGCTCATTTTTACTTCCTGCTGCTTTTAAAATCATTTCTACATTTTCAAGTGCTTGTAATGTTTCTTCCTCGAAATTTGAGATTGAACTTTGAAAAAAGAGCAAACCCGTGCTTAAGGGAGCTGCTCTTACAGTCGCTAACTCTTCATAAAGAGTATAACCCCTGAAACTTCACGCTGGTACTCCATGACACTGTTACCAGCATTCCATACCTGTCCGAACGAATAAATAGAATATTAAGTATTTATTATTTGACAGATTAGTAGTAAGATAAAATTCTACAACAAGAAAGAGGTTATCATATGTATACATCATCATTATCTAAAGAAACAACTAAAACAAAAGTTTTAGTGATCAATGCTCTTTTTGTCGCGTTAACCCTGGTAGCCACAATGTTCATTAACATAAAGCTCCCGATCATGGGTAACGGAGGCCTTATCCACCTAGGCAACGTGCCTCTTTTTCTAGCAGCCTTTCTTTACGGCAGAAAAACAGGCGCAATTGCAGGCGCCTTCGGGATGGGCTTGTTTGATGTTCTTTCTGGCTGGGCCATCTGGTCACCGTTTACATTCGTTATTGTAGGTGCCATGGGCTTTGTAGCCGGTCTCATAGCAGAAAAAGTACCCGGCAAAAGAATCGTTGTCTTTGCATTGGCAGTAGCTGCTGCACTGGTGATCAAAATCGTAGGCTACTATTTTGCTGAAGTGATTCTTTACGGTAACTGGATTCAGCCATTCGGCTCTATCCCAGGAAACGTTCTCCAGGTTGTCGTAGCCGGTATTATTGTCGCGCCACTGGCAGGACGCTTAAGCAAAAGAACTAGACAGCTTTAAAAGATATAACGGCATAAGTAACCGGTACCTGGATAATCCGGCAGATGAAAAAAGACGAGTTAAACTCGTCTTTTTTTTGCTTTTTTGAACGGATCCCTAGAAAAAACCCAATAGACTTTAATGTTCTAGAAAAAATAATCCATGAGTAATCGGACAATATTTTGTTATAATGAATCTATTAAATTACATAACAGGAGAAAAAAACCATGAAAAAGCCATTGAATGTTTTAGCTGCATCACTTGTAGCAGGGACAGTGCTTACTTCTTCCCTTTCGCCAGCGTTTGCAGAAAATGCGCAGGCAGCTACAGAAAACAATTTGTCGCCACTGAATGCGAAAGCAGCATCCGTATCGTTTACGGATACAGAAGGAACAAGATACGAAGAAGCTGTTGCCTTTCTCTATAAAAGCGGAATAATAAACGGATTTCCCGATTTAACTTTTGGAGTTAATCAGCCAGTCAAGCGTGTAGATGCGGCTGTGATACTCGGCAAATACATGGGCCTTCACGCCAAATATCCAAACCCGCCTGTATCCGGATTTACAGATGTGCCAGAGCGGGCAGCTCTCTATGTCTCAGCGCTGAAGGCGGCAGGTGTTGTAAACGGCAAAACCACTACGGAGTTTGGTTCTGGATCTAACATTACAAGAGGCGAAGCCGCTATTATGCTTTACAATGTGCTTAACCATTCCCTGGATACGAATAATGAGCCGACTCCATTTACGGACGTTAAAGGAACAAGATATGAAGAGGCTGTCCGTGCGTTAACAGATGCAGGCATCATAGCAGGAATAACGAAAACATCATACGGCTCAAGTGCTTCTATTACAAGAGGCGCACTGGCGTTATTGATACACAGAGCCTATCAATACCAGCAGTCGTTATTTAATGAAGAGAAATCTGGATTTATCGCTTTTGGAGACAGCAATACATCCGGCTCCTATTTTCAAGCGGATTATCCAGAGTACCAGGACCATAAATGGACAGACCAGGTAGCTGCCCTTTACAGCCAGGATATGGAGGCAGATGTATATAACGCGGGATACAGCGGCAATACGACAGAACAAGGCATGAAGCGTTTTAAAACAGAAGTGCTGGATTTAAACCCTGGTATCGTTTCTATTATGTTTGGCATAAACGATGCGCTCATACCGCCTAATGGCACTCAGCCGCAAGTCAGTAAAGAGACATTTAAACAGAACCTGACAAGCATGATTGCCCAGCTCAGAGCGAGAAACGCACAGGTCATCTTAATGACAAATCCACCTGCTGTCGAAGAAACATATTATACATCCCAGTTAGCGAAGCATCCTCACATTGCAAGCAAATACGCTGGGAAAGGCGGACTGCGTAAATGGATCGACAGCTACAATGATATCATCCGCCAGGTGGCAAGAGAGCAGGCTGTTCCGCTTGTAGACGTTTACGATCTCCTAATCGATGAAGTGGGTGCTGAAACGGATGCAGCGATCATCAAGAGCGGGCTGATCGACGAAAAAGTAGGTATTCATTTAACTCCAAAGAGCAATGATATTGTAGCCCAGGCAGTAAAAGAAGTACTATCCGAAGAAGACAATGAGTACCTGCCATATAAATCAGGTGTATCCATCAAAACAGATAAAGAGGTTTATGACCTGTCTGCCGATAAGAGTGTGAAGATTACGTTATCGAGCATCACTCCTGAATCATACTACTTTACACCGGGCACTCTTCAGAAAAGAGTGAATAATAAATGGGTTACTGTAGAGCATACAGATGACTTCACTCCCCTGCCTGCTGTCGCCAGCCTTTTAAGGTTTAATCAGGCGATGTCAGACAGCATCTCACTTGATTCAAAGCTCTATAAAGAGCCGCTTACAGCAGGGGATTATCGAGTGGTGCACTCCCTTGTAAACGCTGAAGATGTACAAAATGAGTCACTGTCCCTTGTTTTATCAACGGAATTTAAAATGATTGAATAAAAAGAGCGGCTCTCATGCCGCTCTTTTTTGACCCCCTTTTTATTTCAATGAAGCGATTTATCATAAAGACGCCTGTGACACGCTTTGTCTTATTCGAAATTTTGTACACTCGAAGAACTTCAATCTAAAAAAGGGTTCCTAACAGTTATAAAATGGACTAGTATCTATCCTGGCGGAATTTTTTCCTTAACCTGCTTTAATGTCGCTACTATAAGAAAGCTGACAATGACTAGTAAGAGCCATGAACTCACCTTTCCTAAATGAACGAGACTCCATGCATCGGCTTGGTTTGGATATTCCCAAGCTCCAAAGAACGTTGCGATATTTTCGGCTGTCCATATAAAAAATCCAATGAGCACAAAAGAAAGTGCGAGTGGCATACGATAACGAGTTCCCTCAATCTCGTATGTGACCCATGATTGCCAAAAGACGATAATGACAAGTCCAGATAACCACCAACGGACGTCTATCCAATAATGGTGGGTGAAAAAATTCAAATAAATCGCAGCTGCAAGAGGTACAACGATTAAAAACGGCGGCCACTTAACCAGTTCAACCTTAAGCCTCCTCCACGCCTGGCAAAGATAACTCGCTACACTTGCGTACATAAATCCGCTGTACAAAGGCACTCCAAAAATCTTGAAGTATCCTTCCTCTGGATAAGACCAGGAACCCATATATACTTTGAAAAGTTCAAGAGCAAGTCCAATCAGGTGAAACAATGTAATTACCCTTAGTTCATCCCGTGTTTCAAGCCCAGAACGCACCATCCACCACTGCATCAGAAGGCAGATGATGAGCAGCCAGTCATATCGAGGCAGGAAGGGAAGTGGCATGATTTGTGTAAAAGCCAGGGAGGCAAAAATAACAACAGGAAATAAACATGATAGGGCCTGCTCCCAACCAAAACGAATGAGTTGTTTTAGTGCTCGCGTAATCTGTGCTCTCAAAGGCTTTTTCTGAATATAGTAACCCACTTTATTTACCCTGGGTGTCTTCATTCATCATTTCGGTATTCTAGAATATCACCAGGCTGGCATTCCAAAGCTTTACAAATGGCCTCTAAAGTTGAAAACCGAATGGCTTTTGCTTTTCCATTTTTCAGTATCGAAAGGTTAGCCATCGTGATTCCAACCCTCTCCGAAAGTTCTGTTACGCTCATTTTCCTTTTAGCCAGCATCACATCAATATTGATTATAATTGCCATGTTTTTCACCTCAGACGATTAAGTCATTCTCTGATTTTATATCGATGGCTTCTTGTAAAAGCCTTTGAAGAACTGCGGCAAACACTGCAATTACCATTGAAGCAAAGATAGGGACCATTCCGATTAATACGAGGCCCGGTGCGTCATCTATCTCCGCCATGATATAGACTAATGGCAGGGCTGCCACATACAAGCCACTGATTATGATGGCACAGTTTTTTATATTCTTTAGAGCCCTTACAGATAATTTCGAGAAAGCTTTGTTCTTGTCAATATAACTCAAAAGTTTAAAAGCTTGATACAGAGCAATGTAAAACGGTACCGTCGATACATACATAACCATTAAAATGCCATATACCACAAAAGCCACATCTGCGCCTCTTTCTGCTGCTTCATTTGCTTCATTCGCTATTTGAGGCAACAAAAATAGACACAAAGCAAGAACTGGAATTCCCATAAGAATAACAGCTATTTTTAAAAAGAGTGTTGACCCTCGTTTCATAAAAAACACCTCACCTATTTATTGTTAATTTGATTTTAATACAGGATTTATCGTTTTACAATAAATTATTATTCCTTTGTATTATATTTTTATTGTAATGTAAATATCCCTTTAATTTTGAGCAAGGAAAAAGAGCATTCCTCATTACAAAGAAATGCTCCATAAAACTTAAAACGATTCAATTTATACTTGAACCCTGTACATCATTGGGATTTTTGATCAAGCTTTATTCAAAGTCTACAAGTGCCTTTCCCCCGCCTTCGCAGCAATAACATTTTCTCATTAAAATTAGGACATCTTTACATCCCAAAATTAAAACATGCCCTGAAGCATTCCTTCGGGGCATGTTTTAACTTAAGCCTTAAATCGTGCAATCATCGCCTGCAATTCCTCAGCTAATCTAGACAATGAATGGGCAGCATGTGAAACCTCTTCTATAGAAGCTAATTGCTGCTCACTAGCTGCGGCTGCCGTTTCCGTACTAGTCAGTGTTTCCTGAGAGTCATCAGCCATGACTTCAATCGTTTTTTGAACTTCTTTAAATCCATTCGTAATAAACTGAGTCGCGTCTGCCACTTCCTGAACCTGCACGGTTACCTGTTCGATTAAATGTAAAATCTCATCAAAGCTTGTCACCGTTTCTCTAGAAAGATGAATCCCCGAGTTTACATTTTCCCTAACAAGCCGAATGCTGCGAATGGTTTCGTTAGATTCATTTTGAATCGTGGAAACAAGCGTATGGATATGATGTGCAGATTGGCTCGTCTGATCTGCTAATTTCCTCACCTCTTCTGCCACAACAGCAAATCCTTTGCCGTGCTCTCCGGCTCTAGCTGCCTCAATAGCAGCATTGAGTGCAAGTAAATTTGTCTGACCAGATATATCTGTAATAAGGGTTGAGATTTCTTTGATCATTGTAGCGCTGGACACAAGTGAACCGATTCCTTTATCTGCCATATCGACAGATTGATTGATAGATTTCATCTGTTCAAGCATTTCTTTTACTGAATGTGCGCCGCTTTCGGCTTGCTCTTTCATCGTGGATGATACTTCTGCCACCCTTGACGTGTTCGAAGATACTGAAACAATACTGTTTAATGAATCCGTTACCGCATTCAGACTGCTTACGGTCAGCTGGCTTTGCTCGCTATAATTCTGCGTTATCGACTGCATGGTTGCAGAAATATGTTCCGAAGTGGCTTTTGATTGTTCAGCACCAGCTGAAAGCTCCTGTGATGAAGCAGCTACTTGTTCAGATGATTCTCTAATTTGAGTAATCATGAGTTTTAAGGATTCTACAAAGGTATTAAAAGATTTAGCCAGATGACCAAATTCATTTTGGCCTGAAACTTCCATATGCTTCGTTAAGTCAGCATCCCCTGTGGCAATTTCCTTTAATTGACGGTTTAAAGCCCCCAGCGGAATTAAAATAGACCTTAAAAGTATAAAGCTTAAAGATATGCCAATTATTGAAGCAGCAGCAGCCAGTATGAGAAAAGCCACTGTACTTGCAGTTGTAACGCGCTCGTTTAAAGAGCCTGTATCCGACACATCTTTATCAAGAGCTTCGACAAATTCATCTATTGATGGATCTAATACTTCTTTTCTTAGCGTTCTTTCTTCCCCAAAGTGAAGGTTTTTTGCTCCTTTAGAATCTTCTTGATAAGCACTAATCACTTGTTGATTTATTTTCCAGATATTGTTGAAGTTTCCTTCAATCTCACTGATCTTTTTTTCATATTTCTCTTCTTGGCTAAGACTTTTAATTTGTTCCATTTTTTTATGGATATCAGCCGCTTTTTCTTCCATGCCTTCTGCAAATTGCGCATCACCCGTTATGATAAATGCCCTTTCATCGTTTGATAATCCGGCCAGACGGTACTGAATGCTAATCATTATTTTTTGCATCTCCATCTTATCCTGCAGCGAGGCATTTCTATCTGCCCCTGCATTTAAAACATAAACGGCAAAACTTCCTAACAGCAGAATTGCCACAACAAGAATGGAAACTGTCGTAATGAGCCGCGTTTTTATTTTCATTTTTTCCTCCCCCGAATATTTTAAATTTTCCCTGTTTGCACACTTATAATATCGGACTTCACCTCGTATATTGAATCTAAAATGATTGTTAGAATAAAAAAAGTCTCCAGCCAGGCTGTTTAGACATCCATTTCTTTATTCTTGTAAAGAAAAAGAGGATCTTCGGCCAGGTTACTCTCCCTCTTTCCCCCTCGCGCAATGCCATTTAACCACTCCTAATCTTCGCCCTAACAAGCTGCCGATAAACTAGCAGCTTGTTGAGTGTGTTCTTTTGACAGCCGAAAACACTTTTTCACAGTGAAAGTTATTTTCTTTCATCCAAACTAGTAACACAAACTATACCAATGAGTGTGGAAAATCATATGATATAGGGCAGGGTTCAGTTTGATCCTGCCATTTTAAGAAAGAGAGGGGGAGTTTTTATGGGCTTTAGATGCTACGACGATAATGACTATTCCGGCGTTTGGTTTAATCGCGACCATGATCGCAGACACCGC